>NZ_JOGV01000011.1:0-272443 GCF_000721365.1 Streptomyces sp. NRRL F-5650
CGAGCAGGGGCAGCGGTTCGGAGGAGGTGACCAGGTCGCGCAGGGGGTGACGGGCCAGGACCGCGTCGACCTGCGGCGTCAGCGCCGCCGCCAGCCGGGACGCGGCCGGCCTGCTCTCGTCCCGCAGCGCGTCGGCGGCGGCCAGCAGCTCACGCCGGTCCGCGCTCCCGGGCACACCGGCGGCGGCCCGCTCGTGCAGCCGGGCGCCCTCCTCCAGCACCAGGTCCGTGTCGATCCCGGCCGGGATCTTGATCCGGGCCGCGTGCCGCCAGGTGGTGACCGGATCGCTCCACGCCTCCACGGCGTACGACCACAGTCCCGTCGCGTCCGCGGTGACGGTCGCGCCCCAGCGGTCGGTGCCGGGGGCCAGTTCCCGCATCGGCGTCCAGGGGCCCGGGCGGCCCCGCGGGTCTCTCAGGACGACGTTGGCGGCCACCGCCTCGTGCCCCTCGCGGAACACGGTCGCGGAGACCTCGAACGACTCGCCGGTGACGGCCTTGGCGGGCCTTCGCCCGTGCTGGACGACCGGACGGACGTCCAGCACGGGGATGCGTCCGACGACGGTGGCCTCCTGCGCGGCGGGTGCCGGGGGGACAGCGGCAGCCGGGGATGCGGGGGATGCTGACGAGTGGTGCGTGGCGGGCATGACCGCTCCTGTCCGCGTCAACTGGGTGGGCGGATGACTTCTGGGGAGGTGGGTCCTGCGAGGTGTGTGCGGGGCGTACCGCAGGAGCCTTCCCACACTCTTCCGGTGGGCAATCCGGCGCTTTGTTAACTACTGGCGCGTATGTCGACAACGCGACACGCACGGCGATCTGACCGTCGCTTTCCCGGATGCCGCTCCCGCAATCAGCGTTCGTCGCGACATGTGCAGCTTTCCTCGCCGGCCGAAGCGCCACAAGACGGCCGACGGGGAAAGATCCGGCCATATCGACACGCCGTGCGCGTCGGTTCCCGCCCGGCGGATCAGGGCGAAGGCCCCAACGAGGGACACATCGCGCGGTAACGTCGTGAGGGTGAAGGCGATCCGTCGACTGACCGTCCGTCCCGTACTCCCCGACCCCCTCCGGCCGCTCAGTGATCTGGCCCGCAATCTGCGCTGGTCCTGGCACCCGGAGACCCGCGACCTCTTCCAGTCCGTCGACCCCGAGTGCTGGACCGCGTCCGGCCGCGACCCGGTACGGCTGCTCGGCACCGTCCGCCCCGCGCGCCTCGCGGAGCTGGCCGAGGACCGGCGCTTCCTGCGCCGGCTGACCGCGGTGGCCGACGACCTCGACCACTACATGACCGGCGACCGCTGGTACCAGGCCCAGCCCGGCCGACTCCCGGCCGCCGTCGCCTACTTCTCGCCCGAGTTCGGCATCACCGCCGCGCTGCCCCAGTACTCCGGCGGCCTCGGCATCCTGGCCGGCGACCACCTCAAGGCCGCCAGCGACCTGGGCGTGCCGCTCGTCGGCGTGGGCCTGCTCTACCGCCACGGGTACTTCCGCCAGTCCCTGTCCCGGGACGGCTGGCAGCAGGAGCACTACCCCGTCCTCGACCCCCACGAGCTGCCGCTGGCCCCCCTGAAGGAGGCCGACGGCACCCCCGCCCACGTCGCCCTGGCGCTGCCCGGCGGCCGGGAGCTGCGGGCCCGCGTCTGGCTGGCCCAGGTCGGCCGGGTGCCCCTGCTGCTGCTCGACTCCGACGTCGAGGAGAACGACCCCGGCGAACGCGGCGTCACCGACCGGCTCTACGGCGGCGGCAGCGAGCACCGGCTCCTCCAGGAGATGCTGCTCGGCATAGGAGGTGTCCGGGCGGTGCGCACGTACTGCCGGCTCACCGGCCACGCCGCGCCGGAGGTGTTCCACACCAACGAGGGCCACGCCGGCTTCCTCGGCCTGGAACGCATCGCCGAACTGTGCGACGACGGGCTGGAGTTCGGCGCGGCGCTGGAGGCGGTGCGGGCGGGCACCGTCTTCACCACCCACACCCCCGTCCCGGCCGGCATCGACCGCTTCGACCGCGAGCTGGTCGCCCGCCACTTCGGCCCCGACGCCGAACTCCCGCGCATCGACGTCGAACGCGTCCTCAGGCTCGGCATGGAGACCTACCCCGGCGGCGAACCGAACCTCTTCAACATGGCCGTGATGGGCCTCCGGCTCGCCCAGCGCGCCAACGGGGTCTCCCTGCTGCACGGCGGGGTCAGCCGGGGGATGTTCGCCGGACTGTGGCCCGGCTTCGACGCCGACGAGGTGCCCATCACCTCCGTCACCAACGGCGTGCACGCCCCGACCTGGGTGGCACCCGAGGTGTTCCGGCTCGGTGCCCGGCAGATCGGCGTGCAGCGGGCCGAGGACGCGCTGGCGGTCGGCGGCTCGGACCGCTGGGACTCGGTCGCCGACATCCCCGACCAGGACATCTGGGAGCTGCGCCGCACCCTGCGCGCCCAGCTCGTCGACGAGGTGCGCGAGCGGCTGCGCGCCTCCTGGCGGCAGCGCGGCGCCGGGGCGGCCGAACTGGGCTGGATCGACGACGTCCTGGACCCCGACGTGCTCACCATCGGCTTCGCGCGGCGCGTCCCGTCGTACAAGCGGCTCACGCTGATGCTGCGCGACCGGGAGCGGCTGACGGAGCTGCTGCTGCACCCCGAGCGGCCCGTCCAGATCGTCGTCGCGGGCAAGGCGCACCCGGCGGACGACGGCGGCAAGCGGCTGGTGCAGGAGCTGGTGCGGTTCGCGGACGACCCGCGGGTGCGGCACCGCATCGTGTTCCTGCCGGACTACGGCATGGCGATGGCCCAGAAGCTCTACCCGGGCTGCGACATCTGGCTGAACAACCCGCTGCGGCCCCTGGAGGCGTGCGGCACCTCCGGCATGAAGGCGGCGCTCAACGGCTGCCTCAACCTGTCGGTGCTCGACGGCTGGTGGGACGAGTGGTACCAGCCGGACTTCGGCTGGGCGATCCCCACCGCCGACGGCATCGGCACCGACCCGGACCGGCGCGACGCCATGGAGGCCAACGCCCTCTACGACCTGCTGGAGCAGCGGATCACCCCGCGCTTCTACGAGCGGGGCGCGAGCGGGCTGCCCGACCGGTGGCTGGAGATGGTCCGCAGGACCCTGAGCCTGCTCGGCCCGAAGGTGCTGGCCGGCCGGATGGTCCGCGAGTACGTCGAACGGCTCTACACGCCCGCCGCCGAGGCGCACCGCGCGATGGACCGGGACTCCGCGCGGGGGCTGGCCGAGTGGAAGGCGCGGGTGCGGGCGGCCTGGCCCGGCGTCAGCGTCGACCACGTGGAGACGTCCGCGGCCACCGCCAGTGCCGAACTGGGCACCACGCTCGTCCTGCGGGTGCGGGTCGGGCTCGGTGACCTCGCGCCGGAGGACGTGGAGGTGCAGGCGGTCTCCGGACGCGTCGACTCCGAGGACCGGATCACCGACGCGGCGAAGGTGCCGCTGAAACCGGTGGGCGGCCCCGACCTGGAGGGCCGCTGGGCCTACGAGGGCCCGCTCGCCCTGGACCGCACCGGACCCTTCGGCTACACGGTCCGCGTCCTGCCCGCGCACCGGCTGCTCGCGTCCGGCGTGGAGACGGGCCTGGTCGCGGTGCCCTCGGGCGACCTGGTGGAGGCGGCGGGGCCGCTGATGCGGTGAGCGGGCGGTGGCGGCGGGGCGGGCCCGGGCCCCGGCTCAGTCCTCCTCGCCGCCGCTCAGCCGCCTGAGGACGGTGCCGCAACGGCGCGCGTAGGCGTGCTGGAAGGCGCGGGCGGCCGGGCCGCCGGCCTTGGCGTACCACTTGGCCGGGCGGCTGAAGGCGTGCACGGTCAGCCAGACCGTGCCGTCGCCCGTGCGGTCCACCACGAAGGCCTCCTCGCCGGACTCGGGGTGGCCGGGCAGCGTGCCGTAGGCCCAGCCGGCCCGGCGCGGCTCCTCCAGGGTCCACACCACCCGGCAGGGCGCCTTGATCATTCCGGCGAGGGTGACGGTGACGTCGACGCCGGGGGCGGCGCGCTCGGCGCTCGCCTCGATGCCGACGCCCATCTCCCGGTGCATCTCCCAGGTGAGCACGGCCTCGGCCGCCCGCCGGAAGACCGGCTCGCCCTCCCCCAGGCGGGTGCGTACGTGCATGGGGCGGAAGCCGGGCGGGCAGTGGTCCTGCTCGCGGGTGGCGCCGACGTCGTCGTACGTGAAGGACATGGGCACCAAGGGTAGGGCGGCACCCGGGAACCGCTGGTCCCGGGTGCCGCCGGCCGCGTCGGGCGGGTCGGTCAGCTCACGTTGATCGCGGTCCAGGCCGCGGCCACCGTCTTGTACTCGGTGCTGGAGGACCCGTAGAGGTCGGAGGCCGCGTTCAGGGTCGCCGTGCGGGCGGCCTTGTAGTTGGTCGTCGACGTCATGTACGTGGTCAGCGCCTTGTACCAGATCTGCAGGGCCTTGGCGCGGCCGATGCCGGTGACGGTGGAGCCGTCGGAGGTCGGGGAGTTGTAGCTCACCCCGTCGACCGTCCGTGCCCCGCTGCCCTCGGCCAGCAGGAAGAAGAAGTGGTTGGCCGGACCGGAGGAGTAGTGCACGTCGACGCCGCCGAGGCCGGAGGACCAGTAGTCCTTGGACGCGCCGTCCTTGCTGGGCTTGTCCATGTAGCGCAGCGGGGTGCCGTCACCGTTGATGTCGATCTTCTCGCCGATGAGGTAGTCGCCCTTGTCGGCGGAGCTGTTCGCGAAGTACTCCACGCCGGTGCCGAAGATGTCCGACGTCGCCTCGTTGAGGCCGCCGGACTCGCCGCTGTAGTTGAGGCCCGCGGTGTTGGAGGTGACGCCGTGGCTCATCTCGTGCCCGGCCACGTCCAGCGAGGTCAGCGGGTTGGTGTTGCCCGAGCCGTCGCCGTAGGTCATGCAGAAGCAACTGTCCTGCCAGAAGGCGTTGACGTAGTTGCTGCCGTAGTGGACGCGGGAGTAGGCGGCCTTGCCGTCGTTCTTGATGCCGTTGCGGCCGAAGGTCTGCTTGTAGAAGTCCCAGGTGACCTGGGCCCCGTAGGCGGCGTCGACGGCGGCGGTCTGGTCCTGGGGGTCGCTGGAGGCGGCGCCGGTGCCCCAGACGTCGTCGGCGTCGGTGAACAGCGTGCCGGTGCCGGAGGTCTTGCGGGCCAGGTTGTACGTCTTGTGGCCGCCGCGCCCGGTGTCGTAGAGCTGGTACGAGGAGCCGGACTTGGTGGTGCCGAGGGTGACCGTGCCCGAGTACAGGCTCTTGCCGGAACCGGTCTCGACGCCCTGGTACTCGTACAGCTTGGCGCCGGTGGCGGCGTCGGTGACGACGTGCAGTTCGTTGGGGGTGCCGTCGTCCTGGAGGCCGCCGACCACGGTCTCGTAGGCGAGGACGGGCTTGCCCTGGGCGGCCCAGATCACCTTGCGGGGCGCGGAGTCGGCCGCGGTCTGCGACGAACCGGCGTCCTCGGCGGCGGACAGCGCCTGCTGCTCGGCCCTGGCCGCCCCGACCTTCGGCGTCACCGTGGCCACCTTGATGGCGGCCCCGGTCGCCCTGGTGACGCCTCTGGCGGCGCCGGACTCCGACCGGTGCACGACGAGGTCGCCGCCGAGGACGGGCAGGCCGTCGTAGGTGCGCTCGTAGCGGGTGTGCACGGTGCCGTCGCGGTCCTTGACCACGTCCTTGACGACGAGCTTCTCCTTGGCACCGAGGCCCAGCTCCCGGGCGGCGTCGGCCGCGCCGGCCTGCTGTTCCTGTATGAGCGCGGTGCGGGCGGTGTCCGACAGCAGGACCGGGGCGGCCGGCAGCGCGGACGGGGCGGTGGAGTCCGCGGCGGCGCTGCCCGCGGTGAGGCCGGTGGTGAGCATCGCCCCGGCGGCGACCGCGGTGGCGAGGGCCAGGGTGGTGCGCTTGTGGCGCGCGAAGAGGGAAGACACACAAGCTCCTTCGGTGGGGGATCCGGTCGGCGTGGGGTGTCCGGCCGGTTGCTGCGAAGTTGTGCGGCGGGTGACGGAAGACTGACACCGAAGGCGCGTACATGTCAGGAGGGCGTGATGATGTTGGCCGAAAACCGATGCCGGGACCCGGGTGGCGGACCTGTGAAGGCCGCGTGACCTCGGTAAAGCGGCAACAAGGCGGGCGTAAGTGCTGGGCAAAAAACGGGGGATGACGCGGGCCCGGAGGACATGGGGAGGGCGCCGCCCCGGAGGAGTCGAACCTCCGGAGCGGCGCCCTGGTCGGTGTGACGCACCCGGGGCCGGAGGGCCTACGGGAAGGTCAGCCGCCAGGCGTCGATGTAACCGGTGTCCGACGGGCCCTGGTCCTGGACGCGCAGCTTCCAGGTGCCGTTGGCCGTCTCGGAGGAGGCGTTGACCGTGTAGGTCTCGTGCACGTCCGCCGCCGGGTCGTAGCCGCTGTTCTTCAGGCGGTACGCCGTGCCGTCGGGAGCCACCAGGTCGATCTGCAGGTCACCGCGCCAGGTGTGCACGATGTCCACGCCCACCTGGAGGTTGCTCGGCGCGTTGCCGGTGCGCCCCGAGACCGTGACGGACGAGGTGACCGCCGACCCGTAGTCGGGGATGGTCACGTTCGCGGTGTTCTCGAACGTGGTGCCGCCGCCGGGCTCGCCGCCGCCGGGCCGCGCGCCGACGTTGATGCCCGCCCACGCGTTCGCCACCGCGGTGTACTCGGCGCTGTCGGTGCCGTACAGCTCACCGGCCGCCGCGAGGGTGCCGGTGCGGGCGCCCGCGTAGTTGGTGGTCGAGGTGAACTTGGTGGTCAGCGCGCGGAACCAGATCTTCTCCGCCTTGGCGCGGCCGATGCCGGTCACCGGGAGGCCGTCCGAGGTGGGCGAGTCGTAGGTGACACCGTTGATGGTCTTGGTGCCGCTGCCCTCGCTGAGCAGGTAGAAGAAGTGGTTGGCCGGGCCGGACGAGTAGTGGACGTCCACCCCGCCGATCCCCGAGTACCAGTAGTCCTTGGACGCGCCGTCCTTGCTCGGCTTGTCCATGTAGCGCAGCGGCGTGCCGTCGCCGTTGATGTCGATCTCCTCGCCGATGAGGTAGTCACCGACGTCGGAGGAGTTGTTGGCGTAGAACTCGACCGCGGTCGCGAAGATGTCGGACGTGGCCTCGTTCAGACCGCCGGACTCGCCCGAGTAGTTGAGCCCCGCGGTGACGGAGGTGACGCCGTGGCTCATCTCGTGCGCCGCCACGTCGATGGAGGTCAGCGGGTTGGCGTTGCCGGAGCCGTCGCCGTAGGTCATGCAGAAGCAACTGTCCTGCCAGAAGGCGTTGACGTAGTTGTTGCCGTAGTGGACCCGGCTGTACGCGCCCACGCCGTCGCCGCGGATGCCGGAGCGGCCGTGCACGTTCTTGTAGTAGTCCCACGTCAGCGCGGCGCCGTAGTGGGCGTCGGCGGCGGCGGTCTCCGCGTTGGACGCGCTGCCGTTGCCCCACACGTCGTCGGGGCCCGTGAAGAGCGTCCCCGTGCCCGAGGTGCCGCGGTTCAGGTTGTACGTCTTGTGGTTGCCGCGTGCCGTGTCGGTCAGCGTGTACGAGGACCCCGACTGCGCGGTGCCCAGCGTGACGGTGCCGCTGTAGAGGGTGTTGCCGGTGCCGTTCTCGACGGCCTGGTACTCGTACAGCTTGGCGCCGGTGGCGGCGTCGGTGACGACGTGCAGCTCGTTCGGGGTGCCGTCCTCCTGGAGGCCGCCCACGACCGTCTCGTACGCCAGGACCGGTGTGCCGTTCGCGGCCCAGATCACCTTGCGCGGGGCGCGGTCGGCGTCCGGCTGCTCGGCGCCGGCGGCCTTCGCGGCCGACACCGCCTGCGACTCGGCCTTCGCGGCGGAGATCTTCGGCGTGACCGTCGCGGGCTTGATCGCCTTCGCGGTGGCCTTCACGACCTGCTCCGTCTTCCCCGCCTCACTGGCCACCACGAGGTCGCCGCCGAGGACGGGCAGGCCGTCGTAGGTGCGCTCGTAGCGGGTGTGCAGGGTGCCGTCGCGGTCCTTGGCCACGTCCCGGACGACCAGCTTCTCCTTGGAGCCCAGGCCCAGGTCGTCGGCGGTCTTCGCCTTGGCGGCGTCGGCGTCGCGGATCAGCTCGGCGCGCTGGGACGGGCTGAGCTTGACCAGCTCGTTGCCCTTCGCGGGCGACGGGTCGGGGGCGGCGGTGGCGGTGCCGGACTGGACCGCCGTGGCGATCAGCGCCGCGACACCGGCCAGCGCGACGGCCGCGGCACGCCGGTGCGTGGTGCGGCGGGAGGTGTGGGAGGTGGTGTGGGAGGTGCGTCTGTGGGGAGTACTGCTGCTCAACACTGACTCCTTCTGCGTGGCCGCGGGTCGCGCGGCCAGGGAGACCGGCCGGCGGGTGGCCGACCGGGCGGAACTGTGCGGTGCGCAGAGAACGTGTGCCAGAAGCCGGCCGCCGCACGGCGCTCGTGGGGAAGCTGTGGGGGCGCTGTGAAGGGGCCGACGGAAGACTGGCAGGAGAACGCGCCGCTTGTCAGGAGCGCGTCATCAAGTTGGCTGGAAATGGTTCGTTGACCGGGCGTTCACGTTCGATAAACGGAATCGTCGCCTTTCGGGGCCGGTTACTGTCCCGCCGGTCAGTAACCGGCGGACGGCTCCCCGTGCCAGGAACCCCACAGGGCCGCGTACGCCCCGCCCGCCGCCACCAGTTCGTCGTGCGTGCCCAGCTCGGTCAGCAGCCCGTCCTCCATCACCGCCACCCGGTCGGCGTCGTGCGCGGTGTGCAGGCGGTGCGCGATGGCGATGACCGTACGGCCCTTCAGTACGGCGGCCAGCGCCTGCTCGGTGTGCCGGGCCGTCGTCGGGTCCAGCAGGGCGGTGGCCTCGTCCAGGATCAGGGTGTGCGGGTCGGCCAGCACCACCCGGGCCAGCGCGAGCTGCTGGGCCTGCGAACCGTCCGTGGAGTGCGCGTCCGCTCCCGCCCCCAGCTCGGCACCGAGGCCGCCGGGCAGCTCCCGCACCCACTCCTCGGCGCCGACCGCGGCGAGCGCGGCCCACAACTCCTCGTCCGTGGCGGCCGGTTCGGCGATGAGGAGATTGTCGCGGACCGTGCCCAGGAACACGTGGTGCTCCTGGGTGACCAGCACCACCTGGCGGCGCAGCCGCTCCGGGCCCAGGGCGGTCACGGGCACCCCGCCCACCGTCACCGAACCCCCCGTCGGGGCGTCGACCCCGGCCAGCAGCCGGCTCAGCGTGGTCTTGCCGGCTCCCGAGGGACCGACCACCGCCAGCCGCTCGCCCGGCCGCACGGTCAGGTCCACCCCGCGCAGCACCTCGCCGCCCCGCTCGTAGGCGTACCGCGCGCCGGAGACGTCGATACGGTCGTCCGCCGGGACGGCCGACCCGTCCGCCGACGCCCGCGGCGCCCCCGCCAGCCCCTCCACCCGGGCGAACGAGGCGGAACCGGCCTGCAGTTGCTCGATCCGCATCAGCACCTCGTCCAGCGGTCCGGCCAACTGCTGGAGGTACACCGCGCAGGACACCACCGCGCCGAGGCCCAGCGACCCGTGCGCGTGCAGGGCCCCGCCGAGCAGCAGCACGCCCGCCACCGGAAGGACGTAGGAGACGTCCACCGCCGGGAAGAACACGCACCGCAGGAACAGCGTGCGGAACCGGGCGCGCCGCGAGACCTCCAGCGCCTCGCGGTTCGCCGCCACGCGCCGTCCGGCCAGCCCGAACGCCTCGACCGTGCGCGCCCCCGACACCGTGGCCGCCAGGCTCTCCGCGACGTCCGAGTTGGCCGCGCCCTCGGCGAGATAGGCGGTCCGCGCCCGGCGCAGGTACCAGCGCAGCGCGAGCCAGGCCGGCGTCAGCCCCAGCACCCCGACCAGGCCCAGCAACGGGTCCAGCACGAACACCGCGGCGGTGAGGAACAGCGCCTGCACCGTGCTGATCAGCAACTCGGGACCGGCGTCGCGCAGCGTCGTGCCGACGGCGGTCACGTCGGCGGTGCCGCGGGTCGTCAGGTCCCCGGTGCCCGCCCGCTCCACCACCGACGCGGGCAGCGCCAGTGCCCGGTCCACGTACCGCTCGCGCACCCGGGCGAGCGTCCGTTCCCCGAACCGGTGCCCCACGTACCGCGCCCAGCGGGCCAGCAGCAACTGCGTGCCCGAGCACACCAGGATGGCGAGGGCCAACCGGTCCACCGCGCCGGTCCCGCCGCCGTCGCGCACCTCGTCGACGATCCGGCCCAGCAGATACGGCCCCGCGAGACCGGCCAGCGCGGCCAGGGCGTTGAGCCCCAGCACGACGGCGAAGGACCGGCGGTCGGCGCGCACCAGGGCGGCCGCGGCACGGCGGACTTCGGTGCGTTCGGCGACGGGGAGCTGGGTCATCGGGCGGGCTCCCCTTCCGCGGGGCGTTCGGAGTGCTCGGGGTGCTCGGGGTGTTCTGCGCGTTCGGGGTGCTCGGTGGGTTCGTCGGGCCGGGCGCGTTCGGCGTCCCCGTCGTCCCGTGCGACCAGGGCGCGGTACCCCGGTTCGGTCTCCAGGAGTTCGCGGTGGGTGCCGGTGGCGGCGACCTTGCCGTCCACCAGGTGGTGCACGACGTCCGCGCGGTCGAGGAGGAGCGGTGAGGTGGCGGCCAGTACGGTGGTGCGGCCCTCGCGGGCCTCCTTGAGGCGGTCGGCCACGGTGGCCTCCGTGTGGGCGTCCAGGGCGGAGGTGGGCTCGGCGGCGAGGAGGACTTCGGGGTCGGCGAGGAGGGCACGGGCCAGGCGGATGCGCTGGCGTTGTCCTCCGGACAGGTCCCGGGCCTGGGAGGCGATGCGGGTCCCGAGGCCGTCGGGGAGGGCGCGGACGACGTCCTCGGCGGCGGCCGCGTGGATGGCCGCGGCGAGTCGCGCGTCCTCGTCCGCCACGGGCGGTCGCGTCGCGTCCGCGGGCTCGTCCGGGCTTGTCGCGCCCGGGCCGCGGAGCCGCACGTCGGCACGGCCCGCGCCCCGTGCGCCGGTGTCCGCGGCGCCCATCACTTCGCCCAGGGTGCCTGCGAAGAGGTCCGCCTCCGGGGCGGCGACCAGGACGCGGGCGCGGACCTGAGCCAGCGGGATCTCCGTCAGCGGGATGTCTCCCCAGGTCGCGTCGGACGGCGTGTAGCGGCCCAGGCGGTCCAGGACCTCGGTGGCGTCGGACGGGCGGGAGGCGGCCAGGGCGGTCAGGCGGCCGGGAAGTACCCGGACCCCCGAGGCGGGGTCGTACAGCACCGCGGGTTCCGCGGGGGCCTCCCGGGTGCCCTCGTCCGGTTCCGGCTCCAGGCTCAGGAAGGCGACGACCCGGCGGGCGGCCACCACACCGCGGCTGAGCTGGTGGCCCATCTCGATGAGGAACGCCACCGGCCAGCCCAGCTCGACGACATAGCCGTACACCGAGACCAGCTCGCCCACGCTGATGTGCCCCCGCACGGCCAGCCGGGCGCCCAGCCAGGTCACCAGGGCCAGGAACAGCATCGGCAGCCCCACCCCGAGGGCCTGGATCCAGCTCGATACCGCGCCGACCCGGTACCCCTGCTCGCGCAGCCTGCCCGAGTCCCGGCGGAAGGCGTCGGCGACCAGGCCCTTGCCGCCCAGCCCGTTCAGCACCCGCAGCCCGCCCGCCAGGTCGCCGATCCGGGCGGTCAGGACGGACTGCCGCTCCCGGTACTCGGTCTCCCTGCCCTGCAGCCGGCCCATCAGCGGGCCGAGGGCCACCGCGAGCAGCGGCACCCCGAGCAGCACCACCAGGGCGAGCCGGGCCGACACCGACAGCATCAGTGCGCCGACCACCGCGTAGGCGGCGACCGCCCCGACGCCCGGTCCCACGGCCGTCAGGGAGGCGCTGATGGTCTGCACGTCGCCCACCCCGACGGTGACGACCTCGCCGGTCCCCACCCGGGCGCGCAGCGCCGCGCCGAGCCGGGTCGCGTGGCCGACGACCGCCTTGACGGTGCGGAAGTTGGCGTCCATCCGCACCTTCGTCATCGTGCGGTGCCGCAGCACGCCCAGCCAGGCGTTGACCGCGCCGACGGCGACCATGGCGCCCGTCCAGCCGGCCAGCGCGCCGAGGTCGCCGGGCTCCAGACCGTGGTCGACGGCCCGGGCCATCAGGTACGGCGTCGCCGCCAGCAGCACCATCCAGACGCTGGCGAGCACCGCCCCCGCCAGACACCGCGGCCACTGCCGCCTCACCAGCCACGCAAGGTACCGCCAGCCGCCCCGGCGGTCCGGCGTCCCCGGGTCCTCGTACGCGTCGATCCTCACGCCAGGCTGTCCCGCCACGCCCGGTGCAGGTCGGCGAAGCGGCCCGTACCGGCGATCAGTTCGGCCGGGGTGCCGTCCTCGACGATGCGGCCGTGCTCCATCACCAGCACCCGGTCGGCGATCTCCACGGTGGACAGCCGGTGCGCGATCACCACCGCCGTACGGCCCTTCAGCACCGTCGCCATCGCCCGCTGCACCGCCCGCTCCCCGGGGATGTCCAGCGAGCTGGTCGCCTCGTCCAGGATCAGCACCGCCGGGTCCGCGAGCAGTGCCCGCGCGAACGCCACGAGCTGCCGCTGGCCCGCGGAGATCCGGCCGCCCCGCTTGCGCACGTCGGTGTCGTAGCCGTCGGGCAGCGCGGCGATGAAGTCGTGGGCGCCGATCGCCTTCGCGGCCCGCTCGATCTCCTCCCGCGTCGCCTCCGGACGGCCGATGGCGATGTTGTCGGCGACCGTGCCGGAGAACAGGAACGCCTCCTGCGTCACCATCACCACCCCGCGCCGCAGTTCCGGCACGGCCAGGTCGCGCAGGTCGATGCCGTCCAGCAGAACCCGCCCGGCGGAGGGGTCGTAGAACCGGGCCAGCAGCTTGGCCAGCGTCGACTTGCCCGCGCCGGTCGAGCCCACGACGGCGACCGTCTGCCCCGCCGGGAGCGTCAGCCCGAAGCGGGGCAGCACCTCGCCGCCGGTGCGGTAGCCGAAGCTCACCGAGTCGAAGACGACCTCGCGGCCGGGGTGCTCCGACTTCGGCGCCGGCAGCTCCCTGGGCGCGGCGGGCTCGGGCACCGACGGCGTCTGGGCCAGCAGCCCGGCGATCTTCTCCAGCGAGGCCGCCGCCGACTGGTAGGAGTTCAGGAACATGCCGAGCCGGTCGATCGGGTCGTACAGGCGGCGCAGGTACAGCACCGCCGCCGCCAGCACACCGAGCGCCAGGGTGCCGTCCGCGACCCGGTAGGCCCCCCACAGCACGATCCCCGCGACGGCGGTGTTGGCGACCAGCCGCGACCCGACGACGTAACGCGCCATCTCCAGCAGCGCGTCGCCGTTGGTCCGCTCGTGGTGCCCGTTCAGGGCGGCGAATTCGGCGTCGTTGGCGTCCTCCCGACGGAAGGCGCGCACCGGCCGGATGCCGTTCATCGTCTCCACGAACTTCACGATCACCGCCGCGATCGCCGTGGACCGCTGCCGGTACACCCGCCCCGCGCGCCGCTGGTAGAGCCGCACCAGCCCGTACAGCGGCACGAAGGACGCCACCGCGACGGCGCCGAGGCCGAGGTCCAGCCAGAGCAGCAGCGCGGCGATGTAGACGAAGGACAGGACGACCGTCACCAGCTCCTGCAGGCCCTCGTCGAGCAGCTCGCGCAGGGACTCCACGTCCGTGGTGGAACGGGAGATGAGGCGGCCGGAGGTGTAGCGCTCGTGGAAGTCGACGCTCAGCGCCTGCGCGTGCCGGAAGATCCGCCCGCGCAGGTCGAGCAGCGCGTCCTGGTTGACCCGGGCCGCGGCGGCGATGAAGGCGTACTGCAGCCCGCCCGCGGCCAGCGAGCACAGCAGGTAGCCGGCGCCCACCGCGAGCAGCGGACCGCGGTCGTCGTCCCGCAGGGCGGGTACGGCGTGGTCGATGGCGTACGCCACCAGCAGCGGGCCCGCCTGCACCGCCGCCTGCTGGAGCAGCAGGAGGAGGACGGTGAGGACGACGCGGGCCCTCATCGGCGCCAGCAGGGAGCGCAGCAGGGCGCCGGTCGCACCCGGCGGGCTGGGCAGGACGTCCTGGTCGAACGACTGGTCGTCGGCGGCGGTTCCGGTCCCTGCCGGGTCCCCCGAACCGGCGTCCTCCGGTCGGTCCCGGTCCGGCTCCGTGGCCGTGGGCGCGGTCATCGGCCGTCCCCTTCATGGAAGCCCTCGAAGGAATCGGCGTGCCCGTCGAGCCCGGACATCAGGTGGGCGTACTCGGGGCTGGTGCGCAGCAGTTCGTGATGGGTGCCCACGGCGGCGATGCGGCCCTCGGAGAGCAGGGCGACGCGGTCGGCGAGCAGGACGGTGGAGGGGCGGTGGGCCACGATCAGCGCGGTGGTGTCCGCGAGGACGTCGCGCAGGGCGGCCTCCACGGCGGCCTCCGTGTGCACGTCCAGCGCGGACAGCGGGTCGTCCAGGACCAGGAACCTCGGCCTGCCGACCACCGCCCGCGCGAGCGCGAGGCGCTGACGCTGGCCGCCGGACAGGCTCAGGCCCTGCTCGCCGACCTGGGTGCCGGTGCCCTCGGGGAGCGCGTGCGCGAAGTCGGCCTGCGCGACGGCGAGTGCGCGGTCCAGTTCCTCGTCGCCGGCGTCCGGGGCGGCGCCCATCAGCACGTTCTCGCCGACGGTGGCCGAGAAGAGGGTGGGCTCCTCGAAGGCCACGGCGACCATCGCGCGCAGCTCCTCGCGGGGCAGGGCGGTGATGTCCACGCCGTCCAGCGTGATCCGGCCCCCGGTCACCTCGTGCAGGCGGGGGACGAGCGCGGTCAGCGTCGTCTTGCCGCTGCCCGTGGCACCGACGAGGGCCATGGACTCGCCGGGGCGGATGTGCAGGTCGACGTCGGTCAGGAGGGGCGGGGAGCCGGGGGCGGCGTCGGGGTAACGGAACAGGACGTGCTCGAACCGGAGACCGCCGGCCCCCGCCGCCGCGGGCAGTCGTGCCTCCCCGAGTGCCTGAACGGCCCGGGAGGCGCCCCGCGACGCCGGGCCGCGCTCCCCGGCCTCCGGCACCGGCGCAGGGGCGCCAACACCCCCCGCAGACTCGACTTCCGCGTCCATCACCTCGAAGTACCGGTCCGTGGCCGTCGCCGCCTCCTGGCTCATCGCCAGCAGGAAGCCGATGGACTCCACCGGCCACCGCAGCGCCAGCGCCGTGGACAGGAACGCCACCAGCGTCCCGGCCGACAGCGCCCCGTCGGCCACCTGCACCGCTCCGACCACCAGCGCCGCCCCGATCGCCACCTCCGGCAGGGTCACGATGACCGCCCAGATGGCCGCCAGCAGCCGCGCCTTGCGCAGCTCGGTGCCCCGCAGGGTGTGCGACAGCTCGCGGAAGGCGCGGGCCTGGCTGCGGTGACGGCCGAAGCCCTTGATGATCCGGATGCCGAGGACGCTCTCCTCGACCACGGTCGTCAGGTCCCCGACCTGGTCCTGCGCGCGCCGCGCCACCGCGGAGTACTTCTTCTCGAAGATCCCGCAGGTGATCATCACCGGGACGGCGGGTCCGAGGACGACCAGCCCCAGCGTCCAGTCCTGGACCAGCATGATGCCCACGCCGATCAGGATCGTGACGCCGTTGACCAGCAGGAACGTCAGGGGGAAGGCGAGGAACATGCGGAGCAGCATCAGGTCGGTCGTCCCGCGCGACAGCAACTGCCCCGAGGCCCAGCGGTCGTGGAAGGCCACCGGCAGCCGCTGCAGGTGCCGGTACAGGTCCGCGCGCATGCCCGCCTCGACGCCCGCCAGCGGCCGGGCCACCAGCCACCGTCGCAGCCCGAACAGCAGCGCCTCCGCCACGCCGAGGAGCAGCAGGTACAGCGCCCCGAGCCACACGCCCGCCGGGTCGCCGTCGGCGACCGGTCCGTCCACCATCCACTTCAGGACGAGCGGGATCACCAGCCCGACGCAGGAGGCCAGGATCGCGACGCCCGCGGCCGTGCCCAACCGGGCCCGTACCGGGCGCACATAGGGCCACAGCCGCAGCAGGGCACGTACGGTGGAACGCTTCTCGTCGGCGTCCGGGGCGGGGGCGGGTGTCGTGGGCATCAGCAGCGAGCCTACGGTTCGCCACTGACACTGCCCACCGGGTTTTCGCGCCCCCGGGGTCGTACGGAAGCCCCGCCGGGGTCGTGGGGGAGCCCGGCCGGGGTCGTACGGCGCATCAACCGATCGGCTGATGCGCCTTCGAGCGCGTCGGCCGATGTGCCGGAACCCCGGCGGCCGGGACGCTGGTGCCATGCCCGTCATCGAAGTCACCGATCTGCGCAAGTCCTACGGCGGCCGGCCCGTCGTCGACGGTGTGTCCTTCGCCGTCGAGGAGGGCGAGATCTTCGGCGTCCTCGGCCCCAACGGAGCCGGCAAGACCACCACCGTCGAGTGCGTCGAGGGGCTGCGCGTCCCCGACGCCGGCCGGGTCCGGGTCACCGGGCTCGACCCCGTCGCCGACCACCGGCGGGTCGCCGAGGTCCTGGGCGCCCAGCTCCAGCAGAGCGAACTCCAGCCCAAGCTCACCGTCCGCGAGGCCCTGGAGCTGTACGCCGCCTTCTACCCGAAGCCCGCCGACTGGCGGCCGCTCGCCGAGCGGCTCGACCTCGCCCCGATGCTGAACACCCGCTTCGGCAGGCTCTCCGGCGGCCAGAAGCAGCGCCTGTTCATCGCGCTGGCGCTGGTCGGCGACCCCCGCGTCGTCGTCCTGGACGAGCTGACCACCGGCCTCGACCCGCGCGCCCGCCGGGAGACCTGGCAGCTCATCGAGGACATCCGCGCGGGCGGCGTCACCGTCCTGCTGGTCACCCACTTCATGGAGGAGGCCCAGCGGCTGTGCGACCGGATCGCGGTGATCGACCGGGGCCGCGTCGCCGCCCTGGACACCCCGGCCGGACTGATCCGGCGTTCGGCGGGCGCCACCGTCATCAGCTTCACCCCCTCCGAGCCGCTGCGGGAGGCGGACCTGCGGGCGCTGCCCGGACTCGCCTCCGCCGAGTCCAAGGACGGCCGCGTCACCCTGTCCGGCACCGACGAGACGGTCAACGCCGTCATCACCCTGCTCGCCCGCACCCGCGTCACCGCCCACCAGCTCCGGGTCACCGACACCACCCTGGACGACGCCTTCCTGGACCTCACGGAGGCCACCGCATGACCACCGACGTCTTCGACACCGCCGTACTGCGGACCGAGGTGCGGCTGTTCCGCCGCGAACCCGGCGCCCTCTTCTGGATCCTGGCGTTCCCGACCCTGCTCCTGGTGATCCTCGGCTCCATCCCGTCCTTCCGCGAGGCGGACGCCTCCTTCGGCGGGCTGCGCCCGGTCGACGCGTACGTGCCGGTGGCCGTGCTCCTGGGCCTGACCGTGGGCGGCCTCCAGGGCATGCCCCAGGTCCTCACCGGCTACCGGGAGCGCGGCATCCTGCGCCGGATGTCCGCCACGCCGGTGCGTCCGGCGGCGCTGCTGTCCGCGCAGATGGTGGTGTGCGGCGGGGCCGCACTGGTCTCGGCGCTGCTCGCGCTCGCCGTCGGCCGCCTCGCCTTCGACGTGGCGCTTCCCGGACAGCCCGCCGGTTACCTCCTCGCGCTGCTGCTGGCCGTGCTCGCCGCGCTCTCCCTGGGGGCCGTGCTCTCCGCCCTGTCCCGCACCACGAAGATCGCCGGTGCGATCGGCTCGGCCGCGCTGTTCCCGGCGATGTTCTGCGCGGGCGTGTGGCTGCCGGTGCAGGCCATGCCGGACCTGCTGGCCCGGATCGTGGGCTGGACCCCGTTCGGCGCCGCCGCGCAGGCCCTCAACGAGGCCGCCGCCGGTGACTGGCCGGGCTGGTCCCGCCTCGCGGTGCTGGTGGCCTGGACGGTACTGCTCACGGGGGCGGCCTCGCGCTGGTTCCGCTGGGAGTGACGGTGGGGAGAGACGGCGCCGTGCCCGACAATGACGCCATGGAAGCCGGGGACACGACGAGGGAGACGACGGCGGTCGACGAGCGCTGGGCGGCGTTCCACCGCTGGGGTCCCTACGCCCTGCTGGCCGTCGGGACCCTGGTCGCCTGGTCGGCCGCCGACGCGATCGGCATGACCGGCGGCGAACGCCGGGCGAGCGGCGTCCTGATCGGCGCGGCCGTCGTGCTCCAGCTCTGGTGGAACCGGGCGGCGCGCACCCGACCCGAACCGACCCCGGCCGGCACCTGCTACTACGCCGTCCGCTGGGCCATCGGGTTCGCCCTGACCTGGCTGAACCCGCTCTTCGCCTTCTACGCGGTCATCGGCTACTTCGGCGCCCAGCACCTGCTGCCGCGCCGGCTGTGCCGGGCCGGACTGTTCGCCACCGCTGTCACCCTCGCCGGTTCCCAGTCCGGCGGGCTGCCCCCCGACGGGGTCATGGGCTGGGTGCTCTTCGGCGCGATCCTCACGGTCAACACCATGCTGGTGGCCCTCTTCGCCCACTTCGCCACGCTGGAGGAGGCCCGCAGCCGGGCCCGCGTGGAGACCATCACCGAACTGGAGCGCACCAACACCGCCCTGCAGCAGGCCCTCGACGAGAACGCCGCGCTGCACGCCCAGCTCCTCGTCCAGGCCCGGGAGGCCGGGGTCGCCGACGAACGCCGGCGGCTGGCCGCCGAGATCCACGACACCCTCGCCCAGGGTCTGACCGGCATCATCGCCCAGCTCCAGGTCGTCGCGGCCACCCCGGACCAGGAGCTGGGCCGCGCGCACCTGGACCGGGCCCTCGCCCTGGCCCGGCACAGCCTCGGCGAGGCCCGCCGCTCCGTGCACAACCTCTCCCCGGCCGCGCTGGCCGACGACGGGCTGCCCGACGCGCTGAAGAAGACGGTCACGGAGTGGAGCGAACGCACCGGCGTCCGGGCCGCGTTCACCGTCACCGGCACCGCCGAGCACCTGCACGACGAGGTCGCCGCCACCCTCCTGCGCATCGCCCAGGAGGCCCTGTCCAACACGGCCCGGCACGCCGCCGCCGGCCGGGCCGGAGTCACCCTCTCCTACATGGGCGACGAGGTCACCCTCGACATCCGCGACGACGGCCGGGGCTTCGACCCCCTGGCGGCCCGGGCCCACACCCCCGCCGGCGGCTTCGGCCTGGACGGCATGCGGGCCCGCGCCGAGCGCATCGCCGGTTCCCTCACCGTGGAGGCGGAACCGGGACACGGCACGGCCGTCTCCGCCCGCGTACCGTTGGTGCGCCATGACCGATGACACCACGCCCACCGACGCCCCGGCCGACGGAGCCCCCGGCCCCGACGCAGTGATCTCCCTCCTCGTCGTCGACGACCACCCCGTGGTCCGCGACGGACTGCGCGGCATGTTCGAGTCCGCGCCCGGCTTCCGGGTCCTCGGGGAGGCGGCCGGCGGCGCCGAGGCGCTGGAGCGGGCCGCCGCGCTCGACCCCGACGTGATCCTCATGGACCTGCGGATGCCGGGCGGTTCGGGCGTCGACGCCATCCGCGAGCTGACCCGGCGCGGCGCCCGCGCGCGGGTGCTCGTGCTCACCACGTACGACACCGACTCCGACACCCTGCCCGCGATCGAGGCCGGCGCCACCGGTTACCTGCTCAAGGACGCGCCCCGCGACGACCTGTTCACCGCGGTCCGGGCGGCGGCCGAGGGACGCACCGTCCTGTCCCCGGCCGTCGCCTCCCGGCTGGTCTCCGCCGTCCGCGCCCCCAGGACGCCGGGCGGCGAGCCCCTCTCCGCCCGCGAACGCGAGGTGCTCGCGCTGGTGGCGCGGGGCACCTCCAACAAGGAGATCGCCCGCGAGCTGTTCATCAGCGAGGCGACCGTCAAGACCCACCTCACCCACCTGTACGCCAAGCTCGGCGTGAAGGACCGCGCGGCGGCCGTCGCGACGGCCTACGACCGGGGCATCCTGGGCTGACGCCCCGGCCCCCGGCTCAGGCCGCCGGATAGGGCAGCAGTTCGCGGTCGGTGCGCTCCCAGGCCGCCTTCAGCTCGGCCAGCAGCTCCGGCCGGTCGGCCGCCAGGTCCGCCTGCTCGCGGGCGTCGGCGGCGAGGTCGTACAGGTGGTCGCGGCCCTGCGCGTCCCGGTAGTACTTCCAGTCCCCGCGCCGCAGCGCGCGGTTGCCCCGCACCCGCCAGAACAGGTCGCGTTCGGGCAGGTCCCGGCCGTGCAGCAGGTAGCCGGCGAGGCTGTGCCCGTCGAGGGGGTAGGCCGGGTCGGGGCGCGCGCCGCCCAGCTCCAGCAGGGTCGCCGTCCAGTCCGGGGAGTAGACCGGCTCGTGGCTGACCTGCCGTCCGTCGACCCGGGCCGGCCAGCGCAGCACGGTCGGCACCCGGATGCCGCCCTCCAGCAGCTCCGACTTGCCGCCGCTGAGCGGCCACTGGTACGAGAAGCGCTCACCGCCGTTGTCGCTGGCGAAGACGACGACGGTGTTCTCCTCCTGACCGGACCGGCGCAGCGCGGCGAGGACCCTGCCGACCGAGGCGTCCAGGTTCTCCACCATCTCCCGGTACTTCTCCACCGAGCCGCCGTCGTTGTGCAGCAGGGCGCCCAGCACGTTCCCGGACCGCACCTCGTCGGCGATCGCGGCGCCGGTCTCCGCGTCGTCCTCGGTCAGCCAGGGCCAGTGCGGGGTGGTGAAGTTGAGGTTCAGCAGCCAGGGCCGGCCGTGGTCGCGGCCGACGTACTCGACGGCCCGCTCGGTGAGGACGGTGGTGTAGTAGCGCAGGTCCTTGTAGGTGGCGTCGCCCTCGTACAGGTCGTACTCGCCGAGCTGGCCCAGCTTGGAGAAGTACTCCAGGGCGCCGCCGAAGTTGCCGAAGAACTCGTCCCAGCCGGACTTGGTCGGGCTGTAGTCGGGGAGCCAGCCGCAGTGCCACTTGCCGATCAGCGCCGTGGCGTAGCCGGCCCGCTTCAGCAGGGACGCGAGGGTCGGGTGGTGGGGGTCCAGACCCTGGGCGCGGTTGCCGATCGGCTCCGCCAGCCCGCCCTTCGTACGGCCCGGGTAGCGCCCGGTGTAGAGGCTGAACCGGGTGGGGGAGCAGGTCGCCGACCCGGAGTACGCCTGGGTGAACCGCACCCCCTGCGCGGCGAGCCGGTCCAGGTGCGGGGTCCTGATGTGCGGGGCGCCGTACGAGGACAGGTCGGCCCAGCCGAGGTCGTCGCCGAGGATGAACAGGAAGTTGGGGCGCTTGCCGGGCCGGGACCCGGTGCGCGCCGCGAAGGGACGCTCGGCGGATGCGGATGCGGATGCGGATGCGGATGCGGAGGCGGGGGCTGCGGCGGGCGTGGCGGCCTCGGCGGCGGACGTACCGGCGACGGCGCTCACCGCACCGCCGCCCACCAGGCCGCCGAAGAGGCGGCGGGATATCTCGGGCATGCGTGATCCCCTGGAGGACGAGGGCGGAAGTGCGCGCCCGAAGGGGCGCCGGCCAGGGACGTTTCCAGGCACGCCGAGGCACGGTCAAGAAGATCGCCGACGAGTTCACGGAGCCGAAACGCTGCCTTGAGAAACCGCCCGGAACGGCCTCAGCCGAGCGCCCGCAGCAACAGCACCGTCCGCGCCGGGACCGTGATCCCGGCCCCCGCCGGACACACCGTGCCGGGCGCCCCGCCCTGCTCCTCCCGGCCGGTGTCGACGACCACCTCGTACCGCCGCGCCCACGGCGGACCCGGCAGGACGAAGCGGGCCGCCTCCCCGCCCGCGTGCAGCACCGCCAGGAAACTGTCGTCGGTGACCGGGTCGCCCCGCTCGTCGCGGCCCGGGATGTCCCGCCCGGACAGGAACATGCCGAGGGTGGCCGAGGGGGCGTACCAGTCCCGCTCCGTCATCTCGGCGCCCTCCGCGGTGAACCAGGCCAGGTCGCGCAGGCCGTCCGCGGAGTGCGCGCGGCCCGAGAAGAAGGCCCGGCGGCGCAGCACCGGGTGCCGGCGGCGCAGCGCGACCAGCCGCGAGGCCAGCTCGAACAGCGGCCGCCACTCCGGGTCGTCGAGCAGGCTCCAGTCCACCCAATTCGTCTCGTTGTCCTGGCAGTACGCGTTGTTGCTGCCGCGCTGCGTGCGGCCCATCTCGTCGCCCGCGACCAGCATCGGCACCCCCGTCGACAGCAGCAGCGTGGTCAGCAGGTTGCGGAGCTGGCGCCGCCGCAGCGCACGCACCCGCGCGTCGTCCGTCTCGCCCTCCGCCCCGCAGTTCCAGGACCGGTTGTCGTCCGTGCCGTCCCGGTTGCCCTCGCCGTTGGCCTCGTTGTGCTTGCGCTCGTACGACACCAGGTCGCGCAGCGTGAAACCGTCGTGCGCGGTGACGAAGTTGACCGACGCGTACGGCCGCCGACCGCCCCACGCGTACAGGTCGCTGGAGCCCGACAGGCGGTAGCCCATCTCCCGCACGTCCGGCAGCGCGCACCGCCAGAAGTCCCGCACCGTGTCGCGGTAGCGGTCGTTCCACTCCGTCCACAGCGGCGGGAAGGCGCCCACCCGGTAGCCGCCCGAACCCACGTCCCACGGCTCGGCGATCAGCTTCACCCTCCGCAGCACCGGGTCCTGCGCGATCACCGCGAGGAACGGGGAGAGCATGTCGACGTCGTGCGCCGAGCGGGCCAGCGCCGCCGCCAGGTCGAACCGGAAGCCGTCCACGCCCATCTCGGTGACCCAGTACCGCAGCGAGTCGGTGATCAGGCGCAGCACGTGCGGCTGGACGACGTGCAGGGTGTTGCCGCAGCCGGTGTAGTCCGCGTACCGGCGGGCGTCGGGCTGGAGCCGGTAGTAGCCGCGGTTGTCGATGCCCTTCAGGGAGAGCGTCGGGCCCAGCTCGCCCGCCTCCGCCGTGTGGTTGTAGACCACGTCGAGGATCACCTCGATGCCGGCCGCGTGCAGCGCGCGCACCATCCGCTTGAACTCGCCGACCTGCTGCCCCGTGGTGCCGGAGGCCGCGTAGGCGGCGTGCGGGGCGAAGTAGCCGACCGAGTTGTAGCCCCAGTAGTTCCTCAGGCCGCGCTCCAGCAGATGGCTCTCGTGCGCGAACTGGTGCACCGGCAGCAGCTCCACCGCCGTCACGCCCAGCCGGGTCAGGTGCGCGACCGCCGCCGGGTGCGCCAGGCCCGCGTACGTGCCGCGCAGCTCGGGCGGGACGTCCGGGTGGAGCATGGTGAAGCCGCGCACGTGCAGCTCGTAGACGACCGAGTCCGCCCACGGCGTCTTGGGCCGGCGGTCGTCCGACCAGTCGTCGTCGTCATGGACCACCACCCCCTTGGGGACGTACGGCGCCGAGTCCCGGTCGTCGCGCACGGTGTCCGCCACGTGCTGCTCCGGCCAGTCGCGGACGTGCCCGTACACCTCGGGCGGCAGGACGAAGTCGCCGTCCACCGCACGGGCGTACGGGTCGAGCAGCAGCTTCGCCGGGTTCCAGCGGGCGCCGGTCCACGGGTCCCAGCGGCCGTGCACCCGGTAGCCGTACCGCCGGCCGGGCAGGACGCCCGGCACGAAGCCGTGCCATATCCCGTGCGTCAGCTCGGTCAGCCGCACCCGCCGCTCCCCGGCGCCGGGGCCCGGTCCGTCGAACAGGCACAGCTCCACCGCCTCCGCCCCGCCCGCCCACAGCGCGAAGTTGGTCCCCGCCACCCCGTCCGGGCCGGTCCGGAACCGGGCGCCCAGTGGCACCGGCGTGCCCGGCCGGGCCGCCGCGGCGGGCGGCGGGGCGGCCCGCCGCCCGCCGTTCACCACGACGGACGGACGCCCGTCCGCGCCGGCCCGCTCTCCGGCCACCGCCTCCTGCTCGGCTGCGCTGGACACCTGTCGGCCTCCCACGGCTCGTGGAACGACGTCCGGCAGGAGGGCGTACGGCGTCCCGGCCGCTGCTCCCCGTCGCGTCGTCCTCCCCACAGTTCTGCCCACCGGGTGGCTCGCACTCACGTTTCCCCGGGGCCGGCCGGTCGTTACGGGTGGGTGTGAGGCACGTACACGGGCGCGCACGGCGCGCGGGCGCCGCTCTGGCCGCCCTACTGACATGGGCAGGACTGCTGGCCGGGGCCGCCGGATGCACCTCGGGCAGCGGCGGCGTCGGGTCCGGCATCGGCTCGGGCATCGGCGAGATGTTCGGCAAACCACCCGCCGCCGGGGACGTCATCCGCGTCACCCCGGACGACGGGAGCAGAGCCGTCCCGCCGGAGAAGAAGCTGTCGGTGCGGGTGCCCGACGGACACCTGGAGTCGGTGAAGGTGGTCAGGTCCCAGGACGCGCAGGAGACCCCGGTGCCCGGCCGGATCTCCGGGGACGGCCTGAGCTGGCGGCCCGACGAGGACCGGCTCGCGCTCGCCGCCAAGTACACCGTCGACGCCGTCGCCGTGGACGGCGGCGGACACCGCTCGGCCCGCCACACCACCTTCACCACCAAGGTCCCCGAGGAGCGCTTCATCGCCTACGTCGCCCCCGAGAACCGCTCGGTCGTCGGCACCGGGATGATCGTCTCGCTGGAGTTCAACCGCGAGATCACCCACCGCGCCGCCGTCGAACGCGCCGTCACCGTGACCGCGGAACCCGCCGTCGAGATCCGCCCCCACTGGTTCGGCAAGGACCGCCTCGACTTCCGCCCCGAGGAGTACTGGAAACCCGGCACCGAGGTCACCGTCGACCTGAGGCTGCGGGACGTCGAGGGGGCGAAGGGGGTCTACGGACTCCAGCACAAGAAGGTCGTCTTCACCGTCGGCCGCAGCCAGGTCTCCCGCGTCGACGCCCTCGAACGGACCATGGAGGTGCGCCGGGACGGCACCCTGCTGGCCACCGTGCCGATCACCGCGGGGGCGCCGACGACGCCCACCTACAACGGCCGGATGGTGATCACCGAGATGCTCGAGGTCACCCGCATGAACAGCCGCACGGTCGGCTTCGGCGGCGAGTACGACATCCCCGACGTCCCGCACGCCATCCGCCTGACCAGCTCGGGCACCTTCCTGCACGGCAACTACTGGGCGCCCGCCGACACCTTCGGCCGGGCCAACGTCAGCCACGGCTGCGTCGGTCTGCGCGACGACAAGGGCGGCGGGCCGGACACCCCGGCGGGCTGGTTCTTCGACCGCAGCCTCGTCGGCGACGTCGTCGAGGTCGTCCACAGCAAGGACAAGACCGTCGCCCCCGACAACGGGCTCGGCGGCTGGAACATGAAGTGGAAGCGGTGGAAGGCGGGCAGCGCGGTGAAGTGACCCCGCCACCCCCTCTCGGCCCGCACCGCCAACTCGGTACGGAACGGTGACAATTCCCGTGCTCCGCAACCCTTTGGCCTGCGGTTACGATGCGCCAGTGCGCGCGCGGGCGCACTGGGGCGCGGGCCCGACCAGGCCCGGCGAGGGGAGAACAGGTGAACGTGCGTCCGATAGCGGGGGCGGTACTCGGGCTGCTGATGCTGACCGTCACCGCGTGCGGCGGAGGCGGCTCGGGGGCCGGGGACGGCAAGGGGGAGAAGGCCAAGGACTCGACCGCGGCGCAGAGCGAGCAGTCCGAGGCCGTCGTCACCATCGCCCCGAAGAACGGGGCCGAGGCGGTCGACACCAGCGGCACCCTCAAGGTCGGCGCCGCCCGGGGCAAGCTCACCGAGGTCGTCGTCAAGGACGCCAAGGGCGCCGAGGTCGACGGCGAGATATCCGGGGACGGCGCCACCTGGACGCCGTCCACCCACCTGGCCGCCTCCACCACGTACACCGTGCACGCGGTCGCCAAGGACTCCGAGGGCCGCACGGCCGCCGAGGACTCCCGCTTCACCACCCTGACGCCGAAGAACACCTTCACCGGCACCTTCACCCCGGAGGACGGCTCGAAGGTCGGCGTCGGCATGCCGTTCTCGATCCGCTTCACCCGGGGCATCACCAACCCCGAGGACGTCGAGAAGGCCGTCACGATCAAGACCGAACCGGCCGTCGAGGTCGAGGGCCACTGGTTCGGCAACGACCGCCTCGACTTCCGCCCCGAGAAGTACTGGAAGGCCGGCACCAAGGTCACCGTCGACCTCAACCTCGACGGCGTCGAGGGCCGGGACGGCGTCTACGGCAAGCAGGCCAAGACCGTCTCCTTCACCGTGGGCCGCAGCCAGGTCTCCGTCGTGGACGCCAAGAAGCTCACGATGAAGGTCGTACGCGACGGCAGGACCGTCAAGACCATCCCCGTCACCACCGGCGCCCCCGGCTACGAGACCTGGAACGGCCAGATGGTCATCACCGAGCGGCTCCCGGTGACCCGCATGAACGGCGAGACCGTCGGCTACGGCGGCGAGTACGACATCAAGGACGTCCCGCACGCCATGCGCCTGTCCACCTCCGGCACCTTCATCCACGGCAACTACTGGGGCGGCGACGCCTTCGGCAACCGCAACTCCAGCCACGGCTGCATCGGCCTGCGCGACGTGCGCGGCGGCTGGGACAAGGGAGCGCCGGCCCGCTGGTTCTTCGAGAACTCCCTCATCGGCGACGTGGTCGTGGTCAAGAACTCCAACGACGCCACCATCGCCCCGGACAACGGCCTCAACGGCTGGAACATGTCCTGGGAGAAGTGGAAGGCGTAACGGGTCCGGCGGTGGAACCGCGCCCCCGAAGGGGCGCGGGGCCCTAGCGGTCTGCGGCTCCGCCGCGCGGGCGCGGGCACCCACCACGAGCCGTGAGCCGGCACGCACCCGAAGCCCCACCGCACGTGAACGCCCGCTAACCTGCGGAGCATGACCGTACACCTCGAAGTCGCGGACGGCGTCGGCACGCTGCGCCTGGACCGCCCGCCCATGAACGCGCTGGACGTCGCCACCCAGGACCGGCTGAAGGAGCTGGCCGAGGAGGTCACCCGGCGCGAGGACGTCCGCGCCGTCGTGCTCCACGGCGGCGAGAAGGTGTTCGCCGCGGGCGCGGACATCAAGGAGATGCGGGAGATGGACCACGCGGCGATGATCGCGCGGTCCCGCGCCCTCCAGGACTCCTTCACCGCGGTGGCCCGCATCCCCAAGCCGGTGGTCGCGGCCGTCACCGGCTACGCGCTGGGCGGCGGCTGCGAACTCGCCCTCTGCGCCGACTTCCGCATCGCCGGGGAGAACGCCAGGCTGGGCCAGCCCGAGATCCTCCTCGGGCTGATCCCGGGCGCGGGCGGGACCCAGCGGCTGTCCCGGCTGATCGGCCCCTCCCGGGCCAAGGACCTGATCTTCACCGGCCGCCAGGTCAAGGCCGACGAGGCGCTGGCGCTCGGCCTGGTGGACCGGGTGGTCCCGGCCGCCGAGGTCTACGAGCAGGCGCACGCCTGGGCCGCACGGCTCGCCAAGGGGCCCGCCATCGCCCTGCGCGCCGCGAAGGAGGCGATCGACACGGGTCTGGAGACGGACATCGAGACCGGACTCGCCGTCGAGCGGAACTGGTTCGCGGGCCTGTTCGCCACCGAGGACCGCGAGCGCGGGATGCGCAGCTTCGTGGAAGAGGGCCCCGGCAAGGCGAAGTTCCTCTGAAACCGCCCCGCAGGAAGTACAAGTTTCACCCGAAGTCCCTTTGTACTCCTTGCAATTGACACGATGTCTCATCCGGGTCCCTCGTTGGGGCGGTTTGTGGCAGCCTTGACGCACCCATAAGCGCGCCTTGTCGAGGGAGTCCGTCGCTTGTCTCCGGCCGAGCCGTTACCGCAGGTCATCGCGCCCTTTTCCGGTCCCGAACCGCCCGCGGCACCTGCGGGACGGCCGTCGTTCCGCCCGCTCCCCGCCGGGGGCCGTTCCCCGGGAACGGCCCCCAGGCCCCCGGAAGGCGGCCATGATGGGGGCATGGCGGGGCTGGAGGGTACGGGACAGCCGCGGGGAGCCGGACGTGCGACCGCGGCGCGCTGGTCGCCGGCGGTCGAGGACGAGCGCGGGATCCAGGCGCTGGAACTGTGCGGCGACCCCACGGAGCGCGAGGTCCGGCTGCCCTCCCGCCCCGAGTCCGCCGCCACCGCCCGCCGGCTGGCCCAGGTCGTCTGCCTGCGCCAGTGGAAGGTCGGCCCCAAGGTCACCGAGGACGCCGTCCTGCTCGTCTCCGAGCTCGTCGGCAACGCCGTACGCCACACCGGCGCCCGCGTCTTCGGCCTGCGCATGCGCCGCCGCCCCGGCTGGATCCGGGTCGAGGTCCGTGACCCCTCCCGGGGGCTGCCCTGTCTGATGCCGGTGCAGGAGACGGACGTCAGCGGGCGCGGCCTCTTCCTCGTCGACAAGCTCTCCGACCGCTGGGGCGTCGATCTGCTGCCGCGCGGCAAGACCACCTGGTTCGAGATGCGCGTCATGGATCGGTGAGAGCCCATCTGCCGCTGGAATCAACCCCGTTCGCCTGACACGCCACCTACGGGTGAGAATCCCGGGCGCGCGGCCGGGCGGCCGGGATCGTATCCGCATGATCACCACTCGTCTGCGCCGCCGGACCGCCGCCGCCGTCCTGTCGCTCTCCGCCGTCCTCGCCACCTCCGCCGCCACCGTCCCCGGCGCCGCCCCCGCGGCGGCCCCGGCCAAGGCAGCCCCGTCCTGCCCCCAGTTCGACGACAAGACCAAGGCCGCCGCCGACCGCGGCGTCGACATCGACCGCATCACCCCCGAGCCGGTCTGG
The DNA here is from genome assembly GCF_000721365.1 of Streptomyces sp. NRRL F-5650. Taxonomy (NCBI): domain Bacteria; kingdom Bacillati; phylum Actinomycetota; class Actinomycetes; order Kitasatosporales; family Streptomycetaceae; genus Streptomyces; species Streptomyces sp. NRRL F-5650. Next base: position 28,505 of record NZ_JOGV01000011.1, read on the forward strand.
CGCACCACCTGCGGCACCCTCTACCGCAGCGACAGCCGCGGCCCCCAGGTCGTCTTCGAAGAGGGCTTCCACGCCAAGGACGTCCAGAACGGCCAGTACGACGTCGAGAAGTACGTCCTGGTCAACCAGCCCTCGCCGTACGTCTCGACGACCTACGACCACGACCTCTACAAGACCTGGTACAAGTCCGGCTACAACTACTACATCGACGCCCCCGGCGGCATCGACGTCAACAAGACCATCGGCGACACCCACAAGTGGGCCGACCAGGTCGAGGTCGCCTTCCCCGGCGGCATCCAGCGCAAGTACATCATCGGCGTCTGCCCGGTCGACCGGCAGACCAAGACCGAGATCATGAGCGAGTGCGAGAGCAACCCGCACTACCAGCCCTGGCACTGACCCCGGCCGCTCCGGCTCACGGGTGCTGGAACAGCGCCTCCGAGCCCACCGGCCGGTAACCCGCCGCCTGGAACGCCCGCAGACTGCGGGCGTTCCCCGCCGAGACCTGCGCCCAGACCGCCTCGCCCGCGGCCCACTGCCGCGCCGCCGTCACCAGCCGCCGCCCCAGCCCCCGGTGCCGGGCGCCGTCCGCCACCTCCACGGCGACCTCCAGCCGCCCGCCGACCCCGCGGCCCAGCACCAGCAGCCCGCCGTCCGCCGCCCACACCCGCACCCCGTCGCGTCGCCGCCGGGCCGCGACCACCCGCGGATGCCCGGGATCGGCCGGCTCCGTCAGCGCGAGATCCGGACGCCCCGGAAGCGGGGCACCGGTCAGCAGCACGTCGACCGTGTCCGTCGTACGCCCGGTGCGGTCCGCGAAGGCCGTCAGGAACCGGGGGTTCATGGCCGCGGCGAGCGGATCGCAGTCCAGCGCGGCCAGCGTCCCGCGCACCCACCCCTCGTCCTCGTCGGTGAAGACCACCGCGTGCGCCGTGAACGCGATCACCCCCGCGTCCCGGCCCGCGTGCTGCGGCACGACGCTCGTCCCGCCGTCCGCCGGCGGGAACTCCCCCCGACCCGCCGCGTCCAGAATGTCCCGCAGGCTCTCCGCCACACCGCGCTCCTCGCGTCTCCAGCCACTGGAAGGCACGGCACAGACTCCCAGACACGACCGGGGGCGAACGGGCCAGGAGCCCTCTCGCGCCCACGAGGCGGAGTTCGGGTGGGTGGTCGCCGCTCCGGGCGCGCGGGCGGGCGGATAATCTGACCTGCGTCAGAAGGACCCATGCACGACACGAGGGGCGGACCGGTGGCGGACATCGAGGAAGCACGCAAGCAGTTCGATCGGATCGACACGGACGGCGACGGTCTCATCACCGCGGCCGAGTTCAAGACCGCGCTCGCCCAGGGCGGCGACTGGAACGTCACCGAGTCGGTGGCCGAGGCGGTCATCGCCGGCCGCGACCTCGACGGCGACAAGAAGCTGTCCTTCGACGAGTTCTGGGCCCACCTGAGCAAGTAGCCGCACCACGACGAGCGGGGCGCCCACCGGTCACCCGGACGGGCGCCCCGCCCGGAATAGCACACCCCGGCCGGAGGTTGGTGCGGGTCACGGGCGCGGGCCACGGGGCTCCGCGCGACACGACCTCCGGAAGGCCAGGCGAGTCGCATCATGAAGATCGGCATCATCGGCGCGGGCAACATCGGCGGCAACCTCACCCGGCGGCTCACCGCCCTCGGACACGACGTCTCCGTCGCCAACTCGCGCGGACCGCACACGCTCACCGCGCTGGCCGAGGAGACCGGCGCCACCCCCGTACCGGTGGAGGAGGCGGCGCGCGGCGCCGAGATCGTGGTCGTCACGATCCCGCTGAAGCGCATCCCCGACCTGCCGTCCGGCGTCCTGGACGGGGCGGCCGAGGGCGTCGCGGTCATCGACACCGGCAACTACTACCCGCAGCAGCGCGACGGCAGGATCGCGGGCATCGAGGACGAGGGCCTCACCGAGAGCCGCTGGACCGAGGGGCACCTCGGCCACCCGGTGGTCAAGGCGTTCAACGGCACCTACGCCCAGGACATCCTCGACCGGCACCGCCCGGCCGGCGCACCCGACCGCATGGCGCTCCCGGTGGCCGGCGACGACGAGGCGGCCAAGGCCAAGGTGCGAGCCCTGATCGACGAGCTGGGCTTCGACACCGTCGACGCCGGCGGTATCGACGACTCCTGGCGCCAGCAGCCCGACACCCCGGTCTACGGCCTGCGCGAGGGCGTCGACGGCGTCACCAAGGCACTGGCGGAGGCGTCCCCGGAGCGGCCCGCGGGGTTCCGGGGCTGACCCGGCGCTCAGGCGCGGTGGGCCCACTCCTTGAGCGCGGCCTTGCTCGCGAAGTCCGCCACGTTGGTGTCGACCGGTTCGTCGGTGTACTGGTGGAAGCGCCACTTGGCCTTGATCCTGGGTTTGCCGGCGGACACGTAGTCGGCGATCCACAGGCCGTCACCGGCGTACGAGGTGGTGTCGACGTTCAACCAGAAGTGCCGGTTGCAGTAGAGGACGACGCGGTTGTCCGGCCGGAGCGCCTTCAGCTTCTTGATGAAGCTGTCCTTCTCCGCGTTGCTCGGGTGCGTGCCCTCGCCGTTGGTCTCCCAGTCGACGGCGAGGATGTCGCCCTTGCGGTCCGGGGCCTTGGAGACGAAGTACTCGGCCTGGGCGGTGAGGTTGCCCGGCCACAGGAAGTGGTAGAAGCCGACGACGAGTCCGGCGTCACGGGCCCGTTTCGTCTGGGCCGCGAGCTTGGGGTTGACGTACGAACGGCCCTCCGTGGCCTTCACGAAGACGAAGGAGAGTCCGTCGGTGTCGTAGCCGGAGGACTGGTAGGCGCTGACGTCGATGCCACGCAGCATGGGGCCTCCCTGAGGAGCTGTGGGGGGAGTGGTCGGGTCCCGTTCGTGCCGGTCGGACCTGCTCGTACCGGTCTTTCCCCTTTTCCTTCCCCGTGACGGAGCCGGAGATTCCCCCGGCGCCCTCCGTCCTCGCCGATAGCATTGCGGGGACGAGGAGTTGGGGGAGGGAGACCGGCGTGGAGCCGTTGCTGGGCATGGTGGTTTCGGCGGTCGGCACGGTCGCCTCCGGCGCGCTGTCCGGAGCGGGCGGCGAGCTGGGCCGGCGCAGCTCCGAGCAGCTTTTCGACCTGCTGAGGCGCAGCCCCCGCGGAGGCGGCGCGGACGGGGACGGCCCGGGCGGGGAGGGTCCGGACGATCCGGGCGGGCCCACCCTGCCCGTCACCGAGTCCCAGAGGTCGGCGGCCGTGTTACGGCTGATGGAACTCGTCCACAGTTCCCCGCAGGCCGCCCGCGACGTGTCGGAGTGGGTCCGCGAGGCCGCCTGGCTGGCTCCGCGCTCCGTGCCCGCGGTGGCGCACGGTGCCTCCAGGCCGCGGATGCTGCCGCCCGCCACCGCGGTGTTCACCGACCGCGAGGACGTACTCGCCTGGCTCACGGGCCTGCTCGACGAGGACGCGGGGCAGCGGCAGGGCGGCCGGCCGCGGGGCGCGCCCGTGCTCGCCGTGCTGACCGGCCCCGGGGGCATCGGCAAGACGGCCGCCGCGGTGCACTGCGCCCTGGAACTGGAGGACCGGTTCCCCGACGGCGTCCTCTTCGCCGACCTGAACGGCGCGTCGGCCGGCACCGCGCTGCCGCCCTCCGACGTGCTCGCCCGGTTCCTGGAGCGGCTCGGGGTGCCGCCCGCCTCGGTGCCCGGCGACGAGGCGCGGCAGCGGGACCTGTACCTCGACTGCACGGCCGGCCGCCGCATGATCGTCGTACTGGACAACGCGCACGACGACGCCCAGGTGCTCCCGCTGCTGCCGGCCTCCCCGGAGTGCCTGGTCCTGGTGACCGGCCGGCGCCGGCCCGCCCGGCTCGTGGCGCAGTACGGGGCCCGGCCGTTCGCGGTCGGGCCGCTGTCCAGCGAGGACTCGGTGCGCCTGCTCCGACGGGTGGTCGGGGACGGCCGTCCCGCCGCGCCCGAGCAGGCCGTGCGGGCCGTCGCGGACGGCACCGGCGGCAATCCGCTGGCGCTGTGCACCACGGGCGCGGGCCTCGCCGTGCGCGAACACCTCAGTTGGCAGCGGGTCGCACGCCGGCTGTCCGACCGGATCCACGGCCACGACCGGGAAGGCGACGCCATGCGGGACGCGCACCCCGACGACCCCGGAACCCCGGCCGACCCGGTCCGGGCCGCCCAGGACGTCGCGTACGGCGAACTCACCCCCGCCTGTGCCGCCCTCTACCGCGCGATCGCGGTCGCCGCCTGGCCCACCGTGACCGTCGCCTGCGCCGCCTGGGCCGCCGACGTCGAGGATCACGAGGCCCGTGCGCTCCTGGAGGAGCTGGCCCGGTCGAACCTGCTGGAGGAGGTCGGGGAGGAGCGGTACCGCTTCCACGACCTGACCCGTGCCCACGCCCGGGAGCTGGCGCTGGCCGAGGACGGCCACGCCCGGGTCTCCGCCGCCGTCCGCCGGGTGGCCGTGGGGCAGTTGAGGTTCGCGGCCGCCGCCGACTTCCGGGTCATGCCGCAGCGGTGGCGGCTCGGCCCCGCGTACCGGGGCCTCGTCCTCCCGGCGGACCGGGACCCCGACGACGGCAGGCGCGCGCTGGCGGAGCTGCGGCGGGAACGGGAGAACCTCGCGGCCGTCATCAGGGCCGCCGCGCACCACGGCTTCGACGACCTCGTGTGGCAGTTGTGCGAGGCGATGTGGACCCTGCACCTGCGCCTGGGCTTCCACGCCCAGTGGACCGACACCCACGTGCTCGGTGTCGAGGCGGCCGGCCGCAGCGCCGCGGAGTTCGGCGACCGGCGTGCCGTGGGCCGGATGTGGACCCAGCTCGCCTTCGGCCACATGGGGGCGGGGCGCGCGGCCGACGCCGAGGCGGCTCTGGGGCGGGCCGTGGCGGCGGAGCGGGACTGCGGCCACCACCGGGGGGAGGCGAGTGCCGTGGAGGCGCGGGGGCTGCTCCGGCTGCGGCAGTGGGAGTTCACGGAGGCCGAGCGCTGTTTCGGGGAGGCCCGGGAGATCCTGGACCGCATCGGCCCGGACGACGACGGCTGGCGGGACGTCCCCCGGGCCACCGCCCTGCTCACGCACCACATCGGCCGCGCCCTGGCCAAGCAGCGGCGCGTCACCGAGGCCGCGGCCGCCCTGCACGACGCGCTCGCGCGGTTCCGGCGCCTGGACGGCGGCGGCGACCGCTACAACGAGGGCCGGGTGTACATGAGCCTCGGCGACCTGCACCTGGACGCGGGGGAAGCGGACCGGGCGCGGGTGTGTCTGGACGAGGCGGTCAAGGTCATGACCGAGGCCGGCGCGGGCCTCCAGCTCGCCGACGCCCTCGTCGCGCGGGCCCGCTGCCACCGCGCCGCCGGACGCGCCGCGCAGGAGGCGGAGGACCTGAGCGGTGCCGCGGAGTGCCTCGCGGCGGCGCCGGAGGGCCATGACGGCGTGGCCCTCGCCCGGGTACGCGCCCGCCTGGCCGAGATCGAGGTGTGACGCCCCCCGGGCGGGCCCTGCGTGGCGCCGTCGGGGGAGGGGCGCCGGTCAGGACGTTCGCCGGGGCCGAGGGCCGGGTGCCGCTCCGGACGTTCGCCCGGTGCCGGGTGGCCCTCCGGACGCTCGTCGGCGGCCCGTTCACGGCAGTGGGGCGCGGAGCGGCTCGACCGTGACCCGGTGCACGGTGGTCCCGGTGCGCACGCGCAGGACGGGTCCGGCGTCGGCCGCTGACCTGCCGCTCGCCGTCCAGGCGTGCAGCGCACAGGCGTAGGCGGCCGGGTCGCACAGGTCCGGCCGCCCGTCCGGGTCCGGTGCCGCCGTCAGGCGCAGCGGCCCGCCGTCCCGGGTGCGTACGACGCAGCGGTCCGGGCCGTCGATGTAGGCGACCAGCCCGCAGTAGGGATGGCTCGCCAGTGCCTCCGCCGCCCAGGCCGCGGGCGGGCCGAGCCGTGGGTCGTCCGCGGCGGCCCGCCGTACGACGACGTCGGCGACGCGCAGCCGGCCGGGTTCCCGGGTCTCCTCGTCGACCATCGTGTGCGCGGACTCGGCGGCCGCGTCCGGTCCCTCGGCCGGATCCGGTTCGTCGCCGCCGACGGCGTACCGCACGAGATCGACCTCGGGAGGGTCCGTGCCGATCCACCGGACCAGGACCCGGACCGGCGCGGTGACCCGTGCGGGCCGGAACGGCGGCAGTTCCAGGGGTTCGAGCAGCGCGGTGTGCGTCCGGGGTTCGGGGAGGTCCATCAGGCCGTAGAACAGGCGGCGCAGGAGCACCGCGGACCGCCCGGGTGCGGAACTGGTCTGCTCCGCCAGTGCCTTGTACCGGCCCGGGTCGTGTTCCTCGACGGCACGGTCGATCTGCGCCCGCAGGCTGCCGTGCCGCAGGAGGCGGGGGGCCGTGCGGCCGAGGGCCGCCACGGGGGAGTCCGGGTCGAGGTCCTGCTCGGGGAAGGCGCCGAGCAGGACCGGGACGCCCAGGGCCGCGGCGTAGAAGGTGACGCTGGAGTGGTCCCCCACGACGCAGTCTGCCGCGATCAGCGCCTGGCGCCACCCTTCGAGGGGCGGTACGGCGTCGAGGCCGGACCGGCGGGCGTTCTCCAGCCAGGCCCGGACCTGTCCGGGGCCGTGGCCGTACCAGATGTTGGGGTGCAGGACGGCGGTCGTGCGGTACTCGTCGGCGGGCAGTTCCGCCGCGAGCCGGGACAGCAGCCAGGGCAGCAGGTCGTCACGGTCGTCGTCGACGTCCGCGCCGAAGAGGGAGCGCGGTGCCCAGGTCGAGGCGACCACGACCAGTCGGCGGCCGGGTCCGGCGCCCAGGGCGCGGCGGTACCGGTCGCGTTGGGGGAGCGCGGCGAGCATGCGGTCGTAGCACGGGTCCCCGGCGAGCACCGCGGTGGGCGCGGCCTCGGGGCAGGCGGCGCGGAGCCGCTCCGCCTGCTCGGGGTGCGAGAGCACCGTCGCGGTGGCGACGGGCCGCCCGTCCTCGAGAACCCACTCCGGCGACAGCCCGAACACAGGCGACAGGTGTCCGGTGTCCGGTGTCCGGTGTCCGGTGTCCGGTGTCCGGTGTCCGGTGTAGCCAGCCTCTTATTGTATCCAACACCGTGGGAAAGTACGGCCAACTTCCCTTGCAGAGCTGCCAGTTCGCCCCCGTAGCTGGCCGACACCGCGAGGTCGAACGCCGTGTCCTTGGCCTGCTCCCACGGCAGGACCGGCAGGCCCGCCCGGGACAGCAGTTCGGGCACTCCGGAGAGGAAGGGCGAGGAGCCCGTGCAGGTGGCGAACATCTGTACACGGAGGTCGCCGTCGAACAGCGGCAGTACGTCGAGGAGCCGAGTCGCGGACGTCACGTTGTGGACGACGAACAGCACGCGCCGGCAGCCCGCCCGGGTGACCCAGCGCCCCGCGTCCGCCCCGGCCGGCACCCGCAGCCGTATCGCGTCCGTCCCGTCCGTCATCGCCGGTCGGCCCCCCTGAATCGGTCGCGTCCGCCGTAGCCCTGGCCGCTCCGATGCTATCCGGCGAAGGGCCGCCCGCGAGGGCCCTGTTGACGCGCGTAGCGCCGTGCCCCACGCTGGGCTCCGATTCACGGACCATTCGACGCTCGGGAGGCCGGGATGTTCAGACGCGTGTCACGCTTGCTTCTCTCACTTGTCATGATCGTGACAGGAGCGGTCGTCGGGGTGGGAGCCACCGCCGGCGCCGCACAGGCCGACTCCTGCTACACCTGGAACCGCACCCTCTCCCAGGGTTCCTCCGGCAGCGACGTGACGCAGCTCCAGATCCGCGTCGCGGGCTGGGTCACCTCCGGCGAGCGGCTCTCCTACGACGGCCAGTACGGCGCCCGCACCGCCGCCGCCGTCAAGAAGTTCCAGGCCGCCTACGGGCTGTCCGCGGACGGCGTCGCGGGCCCGGCGACCTTCAGCAAGATCTACGCGCTCCAGGACGCGGACTGCACACCCGTCCACTTCACCTACGCGGAGTTGAACAAGTGCAACTCCGACTGGTCCGGCGGCGCGGTCTCCGCCGCCACCGCCAAGGCGAACGCGCTGAAGACCATGTGGAAGCTGGAGGCGATGCGGCACGCCCTCGGCGACGTGCCGATCACCGTCTCCAGCGGCTTCCGCTCCCGCGCCTGCAACAACGCCGTCGGCGGCTCGGCCACCAGCCGCCACCTCTACGGCGACGCCGCCGACCTCACCGGCTCGCCCAGCTTCTGCCGACTCGCCCAGCAGGCCAGGACCCACGGCTTCTCGGAGATCCTCGGCCCGGGCTACCCCGGCCACAACGACCACACCCACGTGGCCTTCGACCCGTCGCCGTACTGGTCGGCGCCCAACTGCGGCATCTGAGGCCGCCGGAGCGGACCACGGGGGCGCTGCGGCTCCCGGACGGCTCAGGGCGCGGGCGACGACGCGGCCGGGGCCGTCCGGGGGTCCTCGCCGGCGGGCGCGGGCTCCCGCTCGTCCAGGGAGACGTCCTTGGTCTCCTTGGAGAGCAGGAGGGCGGCCAGCGTCAGCACGGCCATGGCGGAGAGGTACACGCCGACCAGCCACGGCGAGCCGTCACCGGCCTCCCACAGCGCCACCGCGATGAACGGGGCGACGGCGGCGCCGAGGATCGAGCTGACGTTGTAGGAGATGCCGGACCCGGTGTAGCGCACGCTGGTCGGGAACAGCTCCGGCAGCAGCGCGCCCATCGGGCCGAAGGTCATGCCCATCAGCGTGAAGCCCAGCACCAGCCACAGCACCACGCCGAGGGTGCCCATGCCGATCAGCGGCACCCAGACCAGACCGAAGACCACGATGGCGGCGGTGATCCAGACCAGGGTGGTGCGGCGGCCGTACCGGTCGGCCAGCGGGCCGGAGACCAGGGTGAACACGGCGAAGAACAGCACGCCGAAGATCATCATCAGTACGAACGTCGTGTAGCCGTACCCCAGTCCCGGCACGTCGGCGTCCTTCGCGGCGCGCCCGTAGCTCAGCGAGAACGTGGTCATGAGGTAGAAGAGCACGTACGTCGCCAGCATGATGAACGTGCCGAGGACCAGTTGCCTCCAGTGGCCCTGGACCACGGTGGCCAGCGGCAGCTTGCGCACCTTCCCGGCCTCGCGGGTCCGGGTGAACACCGTCGACTCCACGAGCCGCGAGCGCACCCACAGGCCGATCGCGACCATCACGGCGGAGAACAGGAACGGGATGCGCCACCCCCAGCTCGCGAAGGCCGCGGACGGCTGCGTGGGGTCGGCGCCGCTCTCGGAGGGCAGCAGCGCCCCGATGACCAGGAACAGTCCGTTGCCGATGATGAAGCCGAGCGGAGCGCCGAGTTGGGGGAAGGTCCCCCACAGGGCCCGCTTGCCGCGCGGCGCGTTCTCGGTCGCGACCAGCGCGGCTCCGCTCCACTCGCCGCCGAGCGCGAAGCCCTGCGCGAGCCGCATCAGCACGAGCAGCGCGGTGGCGACCCAGCCGGCCTGCGCGTAGGTGGGCAGCACGCCGATGAGGAAGGTGGCGATGCCCATGGTGAGCAGCGAGACGACCAGCGTCTTCTTGCGGCCGAGCCGGTCACCGAGGTGACCGAAGAAGACGGCGCCGACCGGCCGGGCGACCATCGCGGCGCCGAAGACCGCGAACGACGACAGCAGCGCCGTGGTGGGGTCGCTGCTCGGGAAGAAGAGCTTCGGGAAGACGAGGACGGCGGCGGTCGCGTAGATGTAGAAGTCGTAGAACTCGATCGTCGTCCCCATGAGGCTGGCGACGAGGACCCGCGACCGGGGGTTGACGGGCGTCTGCGGTGCCGGGGATGAAGCTGGTGCGGGCATGGCTGGATCTTTCACGTGCGAAACATGTGCCCCGCAACGATCTCAGCCGTCTTGTTTTTCGGAAAGCGGGTGTCACGATGTGAGACACCCGCCTCCCGCCCGCGTGGCGCGCGCTCAGCACTCGATGATGTTGACCGCCAGCCCGCCCCGGGCCGTCTCCTTGTACTTGACGGACATGTCGGCGCCGGTCTCCTTCATGGTCTTGATCACCTTGTCCAGGGAGACCTTGTGGGAGCCGTCGCCGCGCATCGCCATGCGGGCCGCGGTGACCGCCTTGACCGCGGCCATGCCGTTGCGCTCGATGCACGGGATCTGGACGAGGCCGCCGACCGGGTCGCAGGTGAGGCCGAGGTTGTGCTCCATGCCGATCTCGGCCGCGTTCTCCACCTGCTCCGGGGAGCCGCCGAGCACCTCGGCGAGGGCGCCGGCCGCCATCGAGCAGGCGGAGCCGACCTCGCCCTGGCAGCCGACCTCGGCGCCGGAGATGGAGGCGTTCTCCTTGAAGAGCATGCCGATCGCGCCGGCCGCGAGGAGGAAGCGGACCACGCCGTCCTCGTCGGCGCCGGGGACGAAGTTCACGTAGTAGTGCAGGACCGCGGGGATGATGCCGGCCGCGCCGTTGGTGGGGGCGGTGACGACCCGGCCGCCGGCCGCGTTCTCCTCGTTCACGGCCATCGCGTAGAGGGTGATCCACTCCATGGCCAGGGCCTGCGGGTCGCCCTCGGAGCGCAGCTTGCGCGCGGTGTTCGCGGCGCGGCGGCGGACCTTCAGGCCGCCCGGCAGGATGCCCTCGCGGGTCATGCCGCGCTCCACGCACGCCCGCATCACCCGCCAGATCTCCAGCAGGCCCTCGCGGATCTCGTCCTCGTCGCGCCAGGCGCGCTCGTTCTCCAGCATCAGGGCGGAGATGGACAGGCCCGTCTCGCGGGCCAGGCGCAGCAGCTCGTCGCCGGTGCGGAAGGGGTACTTCAGGACGGTGTCGTCGAGGACTATGCGGTCGGCGCCCACCGCGTCCTCGTCGACGACGAAGCCGCCGCCGACCGAGTAGTAGGTCTTGGTCAGCACCTCGGCGCCCCCGGCGTCGTACGCCCACAGCGTCATGCCGTTGGCGTGGTAGGGGAGGGCCTTGCGGCGGTGCAGGACCATGTCGTCGTCGTACGAGAAGGCGATCTCGTGCTCGCCGAGGAGGCGGATGCGGCCCGAGGACCGGATCGTCTCGACGCGGGTGTCGGCCGTCTCGACGTCGACCGTGCGCGGGGAGTCGCCCTCCAGGCCGAGCAGCACCGCCTTGGGGGTGCCGTGGCCGTGGCCGGTGGCGCCGAGCGAGCCGTACAGCTCGGCGCGGACGGAGGCGACGGAGTCCAGCAGCTCCTCGTTGCGCAGGCGGCGGGCGAACATGCGGGCCGCGCGCATCGGGCCGACCGTGTGCGAGCTCGACGGGCCGATGCCGATCGAGAACAGGTCGAAGACCGAGATGGCCACGGGGACTCCTCAGAACGGGGGTGGTGCGGAGGGGGTGCCGAGGGGTGGGGCGCCCGGCCGCTTGTGGCGGATGCGGCGCCCCACCCCTCGGGTGCGGTGTCTACTTGTTCAGACCCGGGTACAGCGGGTGCTTGTCGGCCAGGGCCTTCACCCTGGCCTTGAGGGCCTCGGCGTCGTAGGACGGCTTCAGCGCCTCGGCGATCACGTCCGCGACCTCGGCGAAGTCCTCGGCCGTGAAGCCGCGGGTCGCCAGGGCCGGCGTACCGATGCGCAGACCGGAGGTCACCATCGGCGGACGCGGGTCGTTCGGTACGGCGTTGCGGTTGACCGTGATGCCGACCTCGTGGAGGCGGTCCTCGGCCTGCTGCCCGTCCAGCTCGGAGTCGCGCAGGTCCACCAGGACCAGGTGGACGTCCGTGCCGCCGGTCAGGACGGAGACGCCCGCCGCCTTGGCGTCGTCCCGCACGAGGCGCTCGGCCAGGATGCGGGCACCCTCCAGCGTACGAGACTGGCGCTCCTTGAAGTCCTCGCTCGCGGCGACCTTGAAGGCGACGGCCTTGGCGGCCACCACGTGCTCCAGCGGACCACCCTGCTGACCGGGGAAGACGGCGGAGTTGATCTTCTTGGCCAGCTCGGCCGTGGAGAGGATCACACCGCCGCGCGGGCCGCCCAGGGTCTTGTGGGTGGTGGTGGTGACGACCTGGGCGTGCGGCACCGGGTTGGGGTGCAGGCCGGCCGCGACCAGGCCGGCGAAGTGCGCCATGTCGACCATCAGGTACGCGCCGACCTCGTCCGCGACCTTGCGGAACGCGGCGAAGTCGAGCTGACGCGGGTAGGCCGACCAGCCGGCCACGATCAGCTTCGGCTTGCTCTCCTTGGCGAGGCGCTCCACCTCGGCCATGTCCACCTGGCCGTCGTCGCCCACGTGGTAGGGGACGACGTTGTAGAGCTTGCCGGAGAAGTTGATCTTCATGCCGTGGGTCAGGTGCCCGCCGTGGGCGAGGTTCAGACCCATGATCGTGTCGCCGGGCTTGAGCAGCGCGAACATCGCGGCCGCGTTGGCCTGGGCGCCCGAGTGCGGCTGGACGTTGGCGTGCTCGGCGCCGAAGAGCGCCTTGACCCGGTCGACGGCGATCTGCTCGACCACGTCGACGTGCTCGCAGCCGCCGTAGTATCGGCGGCCGGGGTAGCCCTCGGCGTACTTGTTGGTCAGGACCGAGCCCTGGGCCTCCATGACCGCGACGGGTGCGAAGTTCTCCGAGGCGATCATCTCGAGGGTGGACTGCTGGCGGTCCAGCTCGGCGTCGACGGCGGCGGCGACGTCCGGGTCCAGTTCGTGCAGGGGCGTGTTCAGAAGCGACATGCGGGCGGGACTCCTCAGCCGGCGGTGAAGGCGGTGTACTCGTCGGCGGAGAGCAGGTCGGCCGGCTCGTCCGTGACCTTCACCTTGAACAGCCAGCCGCCCTCGAAGGGGGCGCTGTTCACCAGCGACGGGTCGTTGACGACGTCCTCGTTGACCTCGGCGACCTCGCCGGAGACGGGGGAGTACAGGTCGGAGACGGACTTGGTCGACTCCAGTTCGCCGCAGGTCTCGCCCGCGGTCACCGAGTCGCCGACGCCGGGAAGCTGCACGAAGACGACGTCACCGAGCGCGTTGGCCGCGTGCTCCGTGATGCCGACCGTCGAGGCGCCGTTCACGGCGTCCGACAGCCACTCGTGCTCCTTGCTGTAGCGAAGCTGCTGGGGGTTGCTCATGGCCTGAATTCTCCTGTACGCGAGGAAGTGTCTGGGGAAGGGGGTGGAAAGGGTGAGGGGGAGCCGCCGGCGGTGCGGGGTGCGGTGCCGCCCCGGTCCCGCCCACGGGTCTACTTCCGGCGCTTGTAGAACGGCAGCGCCACGACCTCGTACGGCTCGTGGCTGCCCCGGATGTCCACGCCGACGCCCTCCGTGCCAGGGGCCGCGTGCGCGGGGTCGACGTACGCCATGGCGATGGGCCTGCCCAGCGTCGGGGACGGGGCGCCGGAGGTGACCTCGCCGATCACCTCGCCGCCCGCGACCACCCGGTACCCGGCGCGCGGGACGCGGCGGCCCTCGGCGACCAGGCCCACCAGGACGCGGGGCGGGTTCTGCTCCGCCCGGGAGGCGGCCTCGGTCAGCGCGGCGCGCCCGACGAAGTCGCCCTCCTTCTCGAACTTCACGACCCGGCCGAGCCCGGCGTCGAAGGGCGTCAGCGCGGTCGACAGCTCGTTGCCGTACAGCGGCATGCCCGCCTCCAGGCGGAGCGTGTCCCGGCAGGACAGGCCGCACGGGACGAGACCGACGCCCTCGCCCGCCCGGATCAGCGCCTCCCACAGATCCACGGCGTGCTCCGGCTCCACGAACAGCTCGAAGCCGTCCTCGCCGGTGTAGCCGGTGCGGGCGATCAGCGCCGGGACGCCCGCGACCGTGCCGGGCAGGCCGGCGTAGTACTTCAGGCCGTCCAGGTCGGCGTCGGTGAGCGAGGCGAGGACGCCCGGGGACTCGGGGCCCTGCACCGCCAGCAGCGCGTAGGCGTCGCGGTCGTCGCGCACCTCGGCGTCGAAGCCGGCCGCCCGCTCGGTCAGCGCGTCCAGCACGACCTGGGCGTTGGAGGCGTTGGCGACCACCATGTACGCGGTGTGGTCGAGCCGGTAGACGATCAGGTCGTCCAGGATGCCGCCGTCCTCGCGGCAGATCATGGTGTAGCGGGCCCGGCCCGGCTTCACGGTGCCGATGTTGCCGACCAGCGCGAAGTCCAGCAGTTCTGCCGCCTGCGGCCCGGTGACGGTGATCTCACCCATGTGCGAGAGGTCGAAGAGACCGGCGCGGGTGCGCACCGCGAGGTGCTCCTCGCGCTCGGAGCCGTAGCGCAGGGGCATGTCCCAGCCCGCGAAGTCGGTCATCGTCGCGCCCAGCGCGCGATGCGTGGCGTCGAGCGCGGTACGGCGCGGTTCGGTACTGCTCATCGGTCGGTCGTCTCCCAGGACAGGACGTGGCGAGGTCGGTCCTCCCCATCTGTCATCGGAACCTGAGAGGTTCGCCACGGCCACCGGAGTACGGCGATCAGGGCTTGCACCTTGGGTGGGACCGCCGTCGGGCGGTCCGCTTTTCAGATGTGCCTCGCCCGCGCGGTAACGGTGCCTGAGAGATTCAAGGGAGGGACTTGCTCCTTCGGCGCCCCGGCGCGGCCGGGGACTCTCCCGCGCGGATTCAAACGGCCGGTATGCAGTTGGCGCGGCCATCATTGCACGGCCCGGCGATCCGTGGGCAGAGCTGTTCTTGTAACCGGCTTGTGGCAGTAAGCGAACGAAAACGCGAGACCGGCGCATTACCTTCTCTTTACACTCGGCGGGGAGGGACTCGTGAACCGCCCCAGGGGAGGACGATCACGGTGAACAGGACCACGGCGTACGCCACGACCTCGGGACTCGCGCTGCCCAAGCAGCCCGTCGCCCCGGCCCCCGAGGCATGCGCCCCACTGACCGCACCCGTCGTCCGCGACCTGAGGGACCGCGACGGCCGCAGCCCGCACGCCCTGCTCTTCGGACCCCGGGACCTGGTGGTGATCACCGGCCTGCCCGGCAGCGGCAAGTCCACGCTGATGCGGCGCACCGTGCGCGGCCTGCGCATCGACTCCCAGGACACCCGCGACCGCTGGGACGGCCGCGTGCCGCGCCTGCTCCCGTACGGGCTCTACCGCCCCCTCGTCCGCCTCGCCCACTACACCGGACTGCGCCGCGCGCTGCGCTCCGGCGAGGGCGTGGTCGTGCACGACTGCGGCACCCAGGCATGGGTCCGGGGCTGGCTCGCCCGCGAGGCCCGCCGCCGGGGCGCCGCCCTGCACCTGCTGCTCCTCGACGTCCCCGCCGACGAGGCCCTGGCCGGCCAGCGCGAGCGCGGCCGGGGCGTGTCGCGGTACGCGTTCCTGCGGCACCGCGCGGCCAACTCCCGTCTGCTGCGGGCGGTGACGGCGGGCGTCCTGCCCGCGGGCTGCGCCTCGGCGGTGGTCCTCGACCGGGCGGCGGCCGGCACCCTGCGCCGGATCGCCTTCACGGGCTGAGGCAGGGCGGGACGGCGGGGCCGAACGGGTTAGCCTTTCAGCCACGATTCAGCCACGAACAGCGGTACCAGGCAGGCGGTAGGCAGGCAGATGGACTTCCCGGCACAGGCGCACCCCCACCCGCACGGCGGATGGCCCGGCAACGAGCTGGAGGAGGTGCTGTCCGCCTCCCTCGGCGTCCCGGCGGCCGGCGGCCGGATCGTGGAGGTCCTGGGCCGCAGCTTCCTGTGGATACCCCTGCCCAACGGGGGCGGCCCGCGCAGCGGCCCCCTCGACCTGCCCACGCTGGAGATCGACGGCCAGGCCTACGTACCGGTGTTCAGCTCCGAGGAGCAGCTCCGCCAGGTGGCCGGGGCGCAGATGGCGTACACCGTCGCCCCCGCCGTGGAGTTCGCCCGCGGCC
Organism: Streptomyces sp. NRRL F-5650; assembly: GCF_000721365.1. Lineage (NCBI taxonomy): Bacteria > Bacillati > Actinomycetota > Actinomycetes > Kitasatosporales > Streptomycetaceae > Streptomyces > Streptomyces sp. NRRL F-5650. The sequence goes on from NZ_JOGV01000011.1 coordinate 44,272, forward strand.
TGCCCCCGCAGGTGGGCGTCATCGTCAACCCGGAGGGCGTGGTGGGCATCCCGCTGCCGCCGCCCGCCGTGGCCGAGCTGTGCCGGGCCGGGCGCACCCCGCTGGACGGGCCCGCCTCCGGCGGCCGGGTCCGCCTCTTCGAGCCCGACTGGCAGGACGACCCGGTGGACTTCCTGGCCGCCGCCTCCGCCGAGTTCGCCGCCACCGGCGTCGTGCGCACCGCGCGCCGCTGCCTGGCCGCCGTCGAGACCGCCGATCCGGTCCTGTACGTCGGCGTCGAACTCGCCCACTGGGAGGGCGACGCCCGAACCCTCCCCCTGGACGCCCTGGGCCGAGCCCTCACCAAGTCCCCCCTGAGGTACCAGGTCAACCTGGTCCTCCTGGAAGCGGCCCAGGACCCGGTCTGCGACTGGATGCGGGAAAGGGTCCGCCCCTTCTACAACGGTGACTTGTGAACACCGGGCGGGAAGACGCGCCCAGGGGCGCGGGGCTGTGACATGTGCGGCCCCGCCGCGTGGGCGCGACCAACCAGGACGAAGCCCGCACCCGCCGGACGGCAAGGAGCCCCTGGCTCATGGGCCCTCGCACCCTGCGGAGCCTTAAGCTGGTTCCGACACCGGGGGAACTTCTCGAAGGGGCGATACGCGTGAGCGCCAGCGGCACCACGACCGGACAGGTCGAGCACATGCTGCGCCAGGTGACGCCCGGGCGCTACGACGCCTACGAGGCCCTGTTGCGCGCCCTCGCCACCCCCACCTCCGGCCAGGTCTGGATGCTGCTGTGGCACGGCCAGGCCGGCTCCGCGGACGCCCAGTACGGGAACATGGAGGTCGAGGGGTACGGCTACGCGCCCTGCGTGACCTCCGCCCAGGAACTGTCCGCCAGTGGCTGGAACCGGTCGTACGAGGTGGTCGACGGCCTGGAGGTCGCCCGCGCCCTCTACCCGGACCACTACGGCCTGTGGCTCAACCCGCACGCTCCCGGCGGCGGGGTCGGCATCCCCTGGCTCGACCTGCGCCGCATCGCCTCCGGCCTGGACCGCCAGCCCGCGGGCCCGTTGCGCCTGTCCGAACCGGCCATCGAGATCCCCCAGTTCTACGCCCTGCTCGCCCAGAACGCCCACCGCACCCCGGCGGTCCGCGCCCTGCGCCGCGCCTGGGTGCAGCCGACGCTCGGGGCGCCGTATCTCGCCATCGGCCTCGACGTGTACGACACCTCCCCGCCGGCCGTCGACGCGGTGCGCGCGATGATGCAGCAGTCCGTCGGCGCGGTGCCGGACGGGCTGCCGGTGTCGACGGTGGCGATGACCGACACCCACGACCCGGTCGCCCTGTGGCTGCGCGCCAACGCCCGCCCGTTCTACGACCGCGAGGCCCACGCGGCCGCCCCCGCCCAGGCGCCCGCGGGCGGGTACGGCTACCCTCCGGCCGGCGGCCGTTACTGACGGCGGGGGCGTCGGCGGCCGGGGCACGGAACCGGGCGTCCAAGGTCATCTTCGCGCGTAGATGACGACGCTAAGCGCCGCCGTGTCCCCGATGTCCCAACTCGCCCGCGTCCGGCCCCCGTTACCCACTGTCCGGATAACGGAACACCTCAAACAGCATCACGGTTGCGCATCCATTCACCGTCAGCTCTGGCTACGGATCGCCCAGGCGTTGAAGACTCCCGCAACAAGGGGTGGAGTCTCGCCTCTTTGTACGACGGACTGATCACGCCGCTACAGCGGCAAGTGCGGGCCGGCTACCGCCGGTTGAGAGGGGTCCCTGCCAGATGACGGCACCATTGCACGAGCCGACCGCGGAAGCGGCCCCGAGTGCGGCAGAGGAAGCGGCGGTCGCCGGCGCCGAGGCCAAGTCGGTACAAGGCCGCTCCCTGGGCCGGATCGCCTGGGAGCGCCTGAAGAAGGACCGGCTGGCCCTCGCGGGCGGCTGCGTGGTGCTGGTCCTCATCCTGGTCGCCGTCTTCGCGCCCCTGATCACCTCGCTGTACGGGCAGGAGCCCAACGCCTACAACGAGGACATGATCGACCCGCTGTTCGGCACCCCCACGGGCTCGCTGGGCGGCGTCAGCGGCGACCACTGGCTCGGCGTGGAGCCGGTCAACGGCCGCGACATCTTCGCCCGCATCGTCCACGGCGCCCGGATCTCGCTGCTCGTCGGCTTCCTGTCCGCGCTCGTCGCCGTGGTCATCGGCACCGTCCTGGGTGTCCTCGCCGGCTTCTTCGGCGGCTGGGTCGACTCCCTCATCAGCCGGATCATGGACGGCCTGCTGGCCTTCCCGCAGCTCCTGTTCATCATCGCCCTGGTCTCGGTGATGCCGGACTCCATGCTGGGGCTGAGCGGCACCGGCGTGCGCCTGCTCATGATGATCGTGGTCATCGGCTTCTTCGGCTGGCCCTACATCGGCCGCGTGGTCCGCGGCCAGACCCTCTCGATGCGTGAACGGGAGTACGTCGAGGCGGCCCGGTCGCTGGGGGCCGGACGGTTCTACATCCTGTTCAAGGAACTGCTGCCCAACCTGGTGGCGCCGATCATCGTCTACACCACGATGATGATCCCCACCAACATCCTCACCGAGGCGGCGCTCAGCTTCCTCGGCGTGGGCGTCAAGCCGCCCACGTCGTCCTGGGGGCAGATGCTCTCGAGCGCGATCGACTACTACAAGTCGGACCCCATGTACATGGTGGTCCCCGGTGTGGCGATCTTCATCACCGTTCTTGCCTTCAACCTCTTCGGTGACGGCGTGCGCGACGCGTTGGACCCGAAGGGCTCCCGCTGACCCTGCCGTACCGCAAAGCGACCCGTGGCACCTGCACGGGGTCTCTCATCTAATCCGGAGGATCCGAGATCGTGACTACCCAACGCACCTCAGGGCGGCGCAAGCAGGCTTTGGCCGCTGCCGCAGTGGTCGCCGCGCTGCTGACCACGGCGGCGTGCGGCGGAGGCGGCGACGACGAAGGCGGCAGCGGTTCGAAGAACGGCGCGGCCGGCTTCAACGCGGCCAACAACAAGGTCGCCCAGGCCTCCGAGGCCAAGAAGGGCGGCACGCTGAAGTTCGCCAGCAGCCAGGACGCCGACTCGTGGGACACCACGCGTGGCTACTACGGCTTCATGTGGGACTTCTCCCGCTACTACAGCCGCCAGCTCGTCACGAACAAGACGGAGCCGGGCAAGACCGGCGCCGAGGTCACCCCCGACCTCGCCACCGACGTCGCCAAGGTCTCGGCCGACGGCAAGACCTACACGTACACCCTGCGTGACGGCATCACCTGGGAGGACGGCAAGCCGATCACCTCCAAGGACGTCAAGTACGGCATCGAGCGCGTCTGGGCGCAGGACGTGCTCTCCGGCGGTCCGACGTACCTCAAGGAGGTGCTGGACCCCAAGGACGAGTACCAGGGCCCGTACAAGGACAAGTCCAAGGACAAGCTGGGTCTGAAGGCGATCGAGACGCCGGACGACAAGACGATCGTCTTCCACCTGCCCGCGGCCAACTCCGACTTCGAGGAGATGCTCGCGCTGACCTCGGCGTCCCCGGTCCGCCAGGACAAGGACACCAAGTCCAAGTACGGCCTGCGCCCGTTCTCCTCGGGCCCCTACAAGTTCGAGTCCTACAACCCGGGCAAGGACCTGACCCTGGTCCGCAACACCGAGTGGAAGCAGAGCTCGGACCCGGTGCGCAAGGCGTACCCGGACAAGATCACGGTCAAGTTCTTCACCAACGCCAACGACCTGGACGCCCGCCTGATCGCCGGCGACTACGACATCGACCTGGCCCAGACCGGTCTGTCGCCCCAGGGCCGCACCACGGCGCTGAAGGAGCACAAGGAGAACCTGGACAACCCGGTCTCGGGTTACATCCGGTACGCCACGTTCCCGCAGAACGTGAAGCCGTTCGACAACATCCACTGCCGCAAGGCCGTGCTCTACGGGGCCGACCACGTCTCCCTGCAGACCGCGCGCGGCGGCCCGGTCGCCGGCGGCGACATCGGCACCAACATGCTGCCGCCCGCCGTCCCGGGTTCCGAGGGCCAGAAGTACGACCCGTACGAGATGGCCGGCGCCAACAAGAACGGCAACGTCGAGAAGGCCAAGGAAGAGCTGAAGGCCTGCGGCAAGCCGAACGGCTTCAAGACCACCATCGCGGTCCGCAACAACAAGCCGGTCGAGGTCGCCACCGCCGAGTCCCTCCAGGCCTCGCTGAAGAAGGTCGGCATCAACGTCGAGATCGACCAGTACGACGGCTCGCAGTACGCCAGCGTCATCGGCAGCCCCTCGAACGTGCAGAAGAAGGGCTACGGCATCATCATCATGGGCTGGGGCCCGGACTTCCCGTCCGTGCAGGGCTACGGTCTGCCGCTGTGGCACAGCGACTACATCCTCGACAGCGCGAACAACAACTTCGCGATGATCGACGACCCGAAGATCGACGGCCTCTTCGCCGACTACCTGACGCAGAAGGACGCCGCGGGCAAGGAGAAGACCGCCCGGGAGATCAACCACAAGGTGATGGAGGGCGCGTACTACCTGCCCTTCGTCTTCGAGAAGTTCATCAACTGGCGCTCCAGCAACATCGCGAACGTGTACACCACCGACGCCTACAGCGGTATGTACGACTTCGTGAACATCGGTCTGAAGAACCCCAAGAAGTAACCGGTACACCCGCCGTACGGCACGAAAGGCAGGTGAAGGCCGGCGCGGCGTGACCGCGGGCCGCCGGACAATCTCCGGCGGCCCGCGGGGCGCAGCGGGCCGCAACCCGTGCTCGCTTACCTCATCAGGCGGCTGTTCGCCGCCGCAGTGATGCTCGTGGTCATCATCCTGGTGGTCTTCGGCATCTTCTTCCTCGTCCCCAAGTGGGCCGGGGTCGACATCGCCCTGAACTTCGTCGGCAAGCAGGCGGACCCCGCCGCGGTCGAGGGAGTGCGCGAGAAGCTGGGTCTGGGCGACCCGGTCCTCGTGCAGGCCTGGGAGTTCTTCAAGGGCATCTTCGCGGGTCGCACCTACGCGGCCGGCGGCGACGTGACCCACTGCGCCGCGCCCTGCTTCGGTTACTCCTTCAAGACCGAGCAGTCGGTCTGGCCGGTCCTGACCGAGCGTTTCCCGGTGACCCTGGCCCTCGCGCTCGGCGCCGCCGTGCTGTGGCTGCTCTTCGGTGTGGCCGCCGGTGTGCTCTCCGCCCTCAAGCGCGGCTCGCTGTGGGACCGCGGTGCCATGGTCGTCGCCCTGGCGGGTGTCTCCCTGCCGATCTACTTCACCGGTCTGCTGAGCCTGGCGATCTTCTCCTACGGCCTCGGCTGGATCAACGGTGAGTTCGTACCGCTCGAAGAGAGCTTCACCGGGTGGTTCGGCGGCATGATCCTGCCGTGGATCACCCTGGCCTTCCTGTACGCCGCGATGTACGCCCGGATCACCCGCGCCACCATGCTGGAGATCCTCGGCGAGGACTACATCCGCACCGCGCGGGCCAAGGGCCTCAAGGAACAGGTCGTCATCAGCAAGCACGCGATGCGGTCCACCCTGACCCCCCTGCTCACCATGCTCGGCATGGACCTCGGCGCCCTGATGGGCGGCGCGATCCTGACCGAGACGACGTTCAGCCTCCCCGGCCTGGGCCAGAAGGTCCTGGACGCCATCAAGAACCACGACCTGCCCTTTATCCTGGGCGTCGTACTGATCACTTCTCTCGCGGTGCTGATCGCCAACCTCGTGGTGGACATCCTGTACGCCGTGATCGACCCCCGAGTGAGGCTCGCATGACCGAACTGAGCAAGAGCGGGGCCGCGGTGGGCGAGCCCGCCGCCGCCTCGCCCGCGCCGACCGCCTTCCTGGAAGTGCGCGACCTCAAGGTCCACTTCCCGACCGACGACGGCCTGGTCAAGTCCGTCGACGGGCTCTCCTTCCAGCTCGAGAAGGGCAAGACCCTCGGCATCGTGGGCGAGTCCGGCTCCGGCAAGTCGGTGACCTCGCTCGGCATCATGGGCCTGCACACCGCCGGCCAGTACGGCAAGCGCAAGGCGCAGATATCCGGCGAGATCTGGCTGGACGGCACCGAGCTGCTGTCCGCCGACCCCGACTACGTGCGCAAGCTGCGCGGCCGCGAGATGGCGATGATCTTCCAGGATCCGCTGTCCGCGCTGCACCCGTACTACACGATCGGCCAGCAGATCGTGGAGGCCTACCGCATCCACCACAAGGTGGACAAGAAGACCGCCAAGCGCCGTGCCGTGGAGATGCTCGACCGCGTCGGCATCCCGCAGCCCGACAAGCGCGTCGACAGCTACCCGCACGAGTTCTCCGGCGGCATGCGCCAGCGCGCGATGATCGCGATGTCGCTGGTCAACAACCCCGAGCTGCTCATCGCGGACGAGCCGACCACCGCCCTGGACGTCACCGTCCAGGCGCAGATCCTCGACCTCATCCGGGACCTGCAGAAGGAGTTCGGCTCCGCGGTCATCGTCATCACCCACGACCTGGGCGTCGTCGCCGAGCTGGCCGACGACCTCCTGGTGATGTACGGCGGCCGGTGCGTCGAGCGCGGTCCGGCGGAGAAGGTGTTCTACGAGCCCCGGCACCCCTACACCTGGGGTCTGCTCGGCTCGATGCCGCGGCTCGACCGCGACCAGCAGGAACGCCTCATCCCGGTCAAGGGCTCGCCGCCCTCCCTCATCAACCTGCCGTCCGGCTGCGCCTTCAACCCGCGCTGCCCGTACGCCGACGTGCCCAAGGACGACGTCACCCGCACGGTCCGCCCCGAGCTGACCGAGGTCGGCAGCAAGCACTGGGCCGCCTGCCACATGTCGCAGGAGCAGCGGGAGCGTATCTGGACCGAAGAGATTGCGCCGAAGCTGTGAGCGACCAGGCAGAGGACAAAGCGGTGACCATTCCCGCACAGACCAGCGGTGCCACCCTGACCAAGGACGCCGCCCCCGGCGAGACCCTGCTCAAGGTGACCGGGCTGCAGAAGCACTTCCCGATCAAGAAGGGCCTGCTGCAGCGCCAGGTCGGCGCGGTGCGCGCCGTCGACGGCATCGACTTCGAGGTCAGGGCCGGCGAGACGCTGGGCGTCGTGGGCGAGTCCGGCTGCGGCAAGTCGACCATGGGCCGGCTGATCACCCGGCTCCTGGAACCGACCGCGGGCAAGGTCGAGTTCCAGGGCAAGGACATCACCCACCTCGGGGTCGGCGGCATGCGTCCGCTGCGCCGCGACGTGCAGATGATCTTCCAGGACCCGTACTCCTCGCTGAACCCGCGCCACACCATCGGCACGATCGTCAGCGCCCCCTTCAAGCTCCAGGGCGTCCAGCCCGAGGGCGGGGTCAAGCAGGAGGTCCAGCGGCTGCTGTCGGTGGTCGGCCTCAACCCCGAGCACTACAACCGCTACCCGCACGAGTTCTCCGGCGGCCAGCGCCAGCGCATCGGCATCGCCCGCGCGCTCGCGCTCAACCCGAAGCTGGTCGTCGCCGACGAGCCGGTCTCCGCGCTGGACGTGTCGATCCAGGCCCAGGTCGTCAACCTGCTCGACGACCTCCAGCAGGAGCTGGGCCTGACGTACGTGATCATCGCGCACGACCTGTCCGTCGTCCGGCACGTCTCGGACCGGATCGCGGTGATGTACCTCGGCAAGATCATGGAGCTGGCCGACCGCGACCTGCTCTACAAGTCGCCGATGCACCCGTACACCAAGGCGCTGATGTCGGCCGTCCCGATCCCGGACCCGGCCCGCAAGTCGGCCAAGAGCGAGCGCATCCTGCTCAAGGGCGACGTGCCCTCGCCGATCGCCCCGCCGAGCGGCTGCCGCTTCCACACCCGGTGCTGGAAGGCGACGCAGATCTGCACCACCACCGAGCCGCCGCTCAAGGAGCTGCGGCCGGGCCAGCAGGTGGCCTGCCACCACCCGGAGAACTTCGAGGACCAGGCCCCGCAGGACGTCGTCCTGCTCTCCGCGGCGAAGGAGGCGGCGGAGCTGGTGTCGGAGGAGGCCCTGGCGGAGTCGGCCGCGACCTCGGCCGCGGTCGCCGCGGAGGTCGGGGCGAACGCCAGCGATTCCGCCGAATCCGCCGAGTCCGCCGCATCCGCGAAGGACCCGGCGCCCGACGGCGACGAGCCTGCGGCCGAGGGGACCGACGGCACCGACGAGAGTGGTGACGACACCGGCGAGAGCGCCGGGGCCGCGGACGGGAGCACCGACGAGAAGCCTCCCGCCAAGGAGAAGTGACCGCACTCACCCACCCTGCCACTGGGCCCCCGCCTTCGTTTGTAAGGCGGGGGCTCACTGGCAGGTAAGAATGGGAGGGTGTACGAGCAACTCTTCAGCCCCACCGTCCAGCACACGCTCGACCTGGTCGGTATCTTCGTCTTCGCCATCTCGGGCGCGCTGCTGGCCGTACGCAAGAACTTCGACGTCTTCGGCATCGCCGTCCTCGCCGAGGTCACCGCGCTGGGCGGCGGGCTCTTCCGGGACCTGGTGATCGGCGCGGTGCCGCCCGCCGCCTTCACCGACCTCGGGTACTTCCTCACCCCGCTGCTCGCGACGCTGCTGGTCTTCTTCCTCCACCCCCACGTGGAGCGCCTCCAGACCGGCGTGAACATCTTCGACGCGGCGGGCCTCGGCCTGTTCTGCGTCGCCGGCACCACCAAGGCGTACGACTACGGTCTCGGCCTGACCGCCTCGGCCTGCCTTGGCCTGGCCACCGCCGTCGGCGGCGGCGTCCTGCGCGACGTGCTGGCCAACGAGGTGCCCTCACTCCTGCGCTGGGACCGCGACCTGTACGCCGTCCCCGCGATCGTCGGCTCCGCCATGGTCGCCCTGTGCATCCGCTACGAGGCCCTCACCCCGCTCACCAGCGCGCTCGCGGTCGTCACGGCCTTCGTCCTGCGCCTGCTCGCCCTGCGCTACCACTGGCGGGCGCCGCGCGCCTGGAACCGCCGGTCGACGGTGGTGGAGGGGGAGTGAGCCCCGGCCCCGGTCAGGGGTGCGGCATGTCCCTGACGAAGACGAGGCCGTCGATCGTGTCCAGGTGGCCCGGGTCGAGCGGGGCGTAGCCGAACCAGGGGGAGACGCGGGGCGCGGGCCGCGGATCGCCGAGGGCGGCGGCCAGCAGCGCGGGGTCGACGACGCAGGGGTCGTCCGGCAGGTCGTACAGCAGCCCCTCGGCGGTGCCGGGCGGCGGGGTGTCCACCCCCTGGTGCCGGATCGTGCCGAGTGCCGTCGCCACGAAGGCGTACGCGCCGCCGAGCCGCGCGCTCACGAGCGCGCCGGCGCTCCACCACTCCAGCCGTCCCTGCCACATCCGCATCGAGCTCTTCGCCCGCTGGAGGTGGGCGTTGTGGGCGTGGACGAGGACCGGTCCCCGCTCCGCGAGCGCGAGGAGGTTGGCGGCCATCATCCGGTCCCGCAGGCCCAGCATCCGGCTCATGCGGGCGGGCGAGGGCTCAGCCATCCAGTAGTGGTAGGCCAGCAGGCCGGTGGCGGTGCGTCCGTACAGGCGGGCCCGGTCCCAGTCGTCCCGTGAGGCGGACGCGAGCAGGTGCGGCGTCTGCTCCTCCAGGAGTGACACCAGGTCGGCGGCGAGCGTCCGCAGCTCCCCGGCCCCGGCCGACCGCCCCACGGACCGGGACGGGTCCGTCATCGCCCCGGGCTCGGTCCACCGGTCGTCGGCGCCGAGCAGACGGTCCAGCTCCGCCGCGGTGCAGGGAAGCAGGGCGGGGTCCACCCGTGCCGCCAGGTACCCGTGCAGCGCGGTGAGTGCCCGCCGGGGACTCGCGGCCCCGGTGATCTCCAGGGGGCCGTCGAAACCGGCGAAGCGGATCCGCTCGTGCGGGGGCCGGTCCTCGTTGTACGCGCGCATCCGGCGCACCAGTTCCCGGTTGGGGGCGCTCGGGCCCCAGGGGTGGCTGAACCCGTGCTCCACCGCCTCGTCGAGGGTGCCGGTGCCCCGCGTGACGTAGTCCTCCACCGCCAGCCCCTTCAGGCAGTCGCTCTCGATCGCGATCGTGCGGTAGCCGTACTCCTCGACGAGCTGCCGGAAGACGTCGTTGCGCACGTCGAGGAGGGCGTCCTCGCCGTGGGTGGGCTCGCCCAGGGCGAGGAGCCGGGGCCGGTCCGGCAGCAGCCGCATCACCGCGGCGGCGTCCAGCGGGTGGGCGATGTCCTGGATGCGTTCAGCCATGGCTTCAACGCTATCGTTGAACCCTCGGTTGAAACTTCGCTGCAAGGGCATGGGATTCATGGCCGTAAAGCCTCAAAGCGAGAGAAGGCTCCGGCCGGTCGACCTGGCGCGGGCGCACGGTCTGTCGGCGCAGGCCGTCAGGAACTACGAGGCGGCCGGCATCCTCCCGCCCGCCGAGCGGACGGCCAGTGGCTACCGCGTCTACACCGCGCTGCACGCCCTGGCCCTGGACGCCTTCCTGGCCCTGGCGGCGGCCCACGGGCACGGGACGGCGGCCGCGGTGCTGCGCGGTGTGAACGAGGGAGCCGTGGACGAGGCGCTCCGGCTCGTCGACGAGAGCCACGCGCAGTTGCTCGACGACCGGCGGACGCTGGACGCGGTGGAGGGCGCGCTGCGGGAGCTGGTGCCCGGGGACAGGGGGGAGGTGCCGGGGCCGGCAGGCGGGTTCATCGGAGCACTCGCCCGGGAACTGGGCGTCCGTCCCGCGACCCTGCGCAAGTGGGAGCGCGCGGGCCTGGTTCGCCCCCGGCGCGACCCCGCGACCGGGTACCGCCGCTACGGCGAGGCCGACGCCCGGGACGCCCGCCTCGCGCACCAGCTCAGGCGGGGCGGCTACTCGCTGGAGCGGATCGCGTCCGTCCTCGCCCGGGTGCGGTCGGCCGGGGGAGTGGAGCCGCTGGAGGCCGCCCTCGGCGAGTGGCGCGAGAGGGTGGCCGCCCGGGGCCGGGCGATGGTGGCCGGGGCGGCGGAACTGGAGGCCTATCTGCGCGCACGGGAACGGAAAGAGAAAGCTACCGCTTAGTAGTTTGCTGTTGTACCGTGCTGCCATGCCAGAAGCAGCCTCCGCAGCGGCCACACGGGCCACCATCGGTGACAGTGAGTTCGACCGGGACACCGCCGTCCGCCGACGCGCGCCGGGTGTCTACGACATCGACCTGTCGGCCGGCTGGACGATCATCAACGCCGTCAACGGCGGTTACCTGCTGGCCGTCCTGGGCCGGGCCCTCGGTGACGCGCTCCCGCACCCCGACCCCTTCACCGTCTCGGCGCACTACCTCACCGCCTCCCGGCCGGGTCCTGCCCTCGTGCGCACCGAGACCGTCCGCGCCGGGCGCACCCTCTCCACCGGCCAGGCCTCCCTCTTCCAGTTCGACGACGAGGGCAACGAGGTGGAGCGCATCCGCGTGCTCGCCTCCTACGGCGACCTCGACGCGCTGCCGGACGACGTCCGGACCTCGGCCGCGCCGCCCGCCATCCCGCCGGTGGACCAGTGCTTCGGCCCGGAGGACGGCCCCGCCCCGGTCGAGGGCAGCTCGGCCATCGCCGACCGGCTGATGCTCAAGCTCGACCCGGCCACCCTGGGCTGGGCGCTCGGGCAGCCCTCGGGCCGGGGCGAGATGCGGGCCTGGTTCGGCCTCGCCGACGGCCGTGACGCCGACCCGCTCTCGCTGCTCCTCGCGGTGGACGCACTGCCGCCCACCGCCTTCGAGCTGGGCCTTACGGGCTGGGTGCCGACGGTCGAGCTGACCGTGCACGTGCGGTGCCGTCCGGCGCCGGGCCCGCTGCGGATCTCCGTGACCACCCGCAACCTCGCCGGCGGCTTCCTGGAGGAGGACGCCGAGGTCTGGGACAGCGCCGACCGCCTGGTCGCCCAGTCCCGCCAACTGGCCCGGGTACGGCTCGGCTGACCCGGGCCGGCTCAGTCCAGCCAGTGCGCGCGGCCGACGCCGATCAGCCGCAGTTGCCGCCGGGCCGTCTCGACGGCCCGGCGGCGCTCCTCTTCCGGGGCGTCCAGCGTCTCCAGGAAGAGCGACGCCGTGATCAGCATCTGGTCGACGTACAGGCCGGCCAGCATGCGCAGATCGGCCTCGCTCCAGCCCGCCGCCGACGCGTCCTTCGCCAGCTCGGCCTTCACCTCCTCGGCGAACCGCGCCAGTTGCTCCCGTATGGCCAGGCGCACCGGCTGCACGCCGCCGTGCCGCTCCCGTGCGATGAACCGGACGTGCGCGGGGTGCGCGGCCACGTGTCCGGCGATCAACTCCACCGCGCGGCTGATGCGTTCCTCGTCGTCCTCGGCCGGTGACAGGGTCGTCCGGATCATCGGGTGCAGGCTGCCCAGCGCCTCCTCGACCAGCGCCACGCCGAGATCGGCCGTGGAGCGGAAGTGCCGGTAGAAGGCGGTCGGGGCGACACCCACGGCGCGCGTGACCTCACGCAGTCCCAGGCTGCTCAGGCTCTGCTCCTCCAGCAGGCCGAGCGCCGCGTCCAGGAGCGCCTGCCGGGTCTTCCGCTTCTGCGCCTGCCGAACGCCCGAGGTGTGACTCATGCCATGCAGTTAACAACTGTTCTCCGGAATTGGAAAGCCGTACGGCGCGCTAGACTTGCAAGTCAGTGAACAACTGTAACCACAACCGTTCACCGAAGTGCCCACCAAGATCGGCACCAAGATTGGGGGATCCGCTCATGCTGTTTCTCGTCGTCGCACTTCTGCTCCTCGGTGTGGTCCTCGGCGCCGTCGCCCACGCGCCGCTCACCTTCTCCGTCGCGGCCGGCCTGGTCATCGCCGTCTGGCTCGGGATCTTCGCCGTCCGCGAACGGCACGGCCGCCGGCGGAGCGGCACCTCCGCCCACTGACGCACGTCCACCGACGCAACGGCAGGGAGAACGCCATGCAGCTCACCGCACCGGCCCACCGCACCGCCGACACCGACCGCGGCACCCGCACCGGCCGCCGTACCGGCATCCACGACACCGACGGCATGGCCGTCGCCTCCTTCGTCCTCGGCCTGCTCGGCCTGCTCGTCCTCAACGTCTTCCTGGGCCCGGTCGCCATCGCCCTCGCGGGCATCGCCCTGTGGCGCGGCACCGCACGCCGCGGCCGGGCCCTCCTCGGCCTCGGCCTGGGCGTCGCCGACCTGCTGGTCCTGGTGGCGTTCATGTCCGCGGACAGCACCCTGTCCTGGAGCCTGTGACCGAAAGGCGCCGACGGGGCCAACCGCGGTCCGGGGCCCGGCGGAGCCGCCCGTAGAATCGGCCGCACCATGGCTTACCTCGACCACGCCGCGACGACCCCGATGCTTCCCGAGGCAGTCGAGGCACTCGCCGCGCACCTGAGCGTCACCGGCAACGCCTCCTCCCTCCACGCGTCCGGCCGCCGGGCGCGGCGCACCGTCGAGGAGGCCCGCGAGTCCCTCGCCGAGGCGCTCGGCGCCCGGCCCAGCGAAGTGGTCCTCACTTCCGGCGGCACCGAGGCCGACAACCTCGCCGTCAAGGGCCTGTACTGGGCCCGCCGCGACGCCGACCCGGCCCGCACCCGGGTCCTGGCCAGCCCCGTCGAGCACCACGCCGTCCTCGACGCCGTCCACTGGCTCGGCGAGCACGAGGGCGCCACCGTCGAGTACCTGCCGGTCGACGAGTACGGCCGCGTCCACCCCGAGGCGCTGCGCGAGGCCATCGCCCGCGACCCCGGCGACGTCGCCCTCGCCACCGTCATGTGGGCCAACAACGAGATCGGCACCGTCATGCCGGTACGGCAACTCGCCGACATGGCCGCCGAGTTCGACGTCCCGCTGCACGCCGACGCGGTCCAGGCATTCGGGCAGCTCCCCGTCGACTTCGCCGCCTCGGGGCTCGCCGCGGCGACCGTCTCCGGCCACAAGGTCGGCGGCCCCTACGGCATCGGCGCGCTGCTCCTGGGCCGCGAGTACACCCCGGTACCCGTCCTGCACGGCGGCGGACAGGAACGCCATGTGCGCTCCGGGACCCTCGACGTCCCCGCCGTGGCCTCCTTCGCGGTGGCCGGGCGGCTCGCCGCCGAGCGGCGCGAGTGGTTCGCCCGCGAGATCGGCGCCCTGCGCGACGACCTCGTCGCCGCCGTCCGCACGGCGGTCCCGGACGCGATCCTCGGCGGCGACCCGGCACCCCAGGGGCGCCTGCCCGCCAATGCCCACTTCACCTTCCCGGGCTGCGAGGGCGACTCCCTGCTCCTCCTGCTCGACGCCCAGGGCATCGAGTGCTCCACCGGCTCCGCCTGCACCGCGGGCGTCGCCCAGCCCAGCCACGTCCTGCTGGCCACCGGGACCGATCCCGACCTGGCCCGCGGCACCCTGCGCTTCTCGCTGGGCCACACCTCGACCCGGGCCGACGTGGAGGCACTCGGCAAGGCGATCGGCCCCGCGGTGGAGCGGGCCAGGGCGGCGGGGCTGTCGTAGCGGCAGCCGCGGGCAGGGTTCAGGCCTTGGTGGGCGGCTGGGACGGGGCGCTCGTGGCCGCCCGCCGCACCAGCTTCAGATACCGGTCCCAGTCCCAGTGCGGCCCCGGATCGGTGTGGTCGGTGCCCGGCACCTCCACGTGGCCGAGGATGTGCTTGCGGTCCACGGGTATGCCGTACCGCGCGCAGATCCCCGCCGTCAGCCGCGCGGAGGCGGCGTACATCGCGTCCGTGAAGTCCCGCGGGCGGTCCACGAAGCCCTCGTGCTCGATGCCGACACTGCGTTCGTTGTAGTCGCGGTTGCCCGCGTGGTACGCCACGTCCAGCTCGCGGATCATCTGGGTGATCCGCCCGTCCTGCCCCACGACGTAGTGCGCGGCAGCCTTGTGCCCCGGGTCCTGGAAGGCCCGCACGGCGCTGTCGAAGCTGCCCTGGGTGACGTGGACGATCACCGTGTCGATGCCGAAGTCGTCCGGCCGGTCCGCCCGCCGCCAGTTGGCGTCCGACGCCGCCACCCAGCGGGCGCCCGCGTAGTCGACCGCGCCCTGCTCGCGGGGCCGCTCGACGCCCGGCAGCCGCCACCACAGGCGCGACAGCTCGTCGCGGGCCAGCACGCCCGTGCCCACGGCCGCCGCCGCACCGCCGACGATCAGCGCCCGCCGGCCGATGCGCCGGTCGCCGTCCGCGGAGCCGCCGCTCCCGGAACCGCCCGGTGCCGACCCGCCCGTGGAACCCTCTTCAGCCCCCATACGATCTTCAACGCATACTCGCGCGCCCCGGTTCCCGCCTCCCCGTACTCTGGAGGGGCTATGACTGACACTCCGCAGCGCACCCGTCCCCTCCGCGTCCTCGCCGCCATGTCGGGCGGAGTCGACTCCGCCGTCGCCGCCGCCCGCGCGGCCGAGGCGGGGCACGACGTGACCGGCGTCCACCTGGCGCTCTCCGCGAACCCGCAGTCCTTCCGTACGGGCGCCCGGGGCTGTTGCACCATCGAGGACTCCCGGGACGCCCGCCGCGCCGCCGACGTCATCGGCATCCCCTTCTACGTGTGGGACCTCGCCGACCGCTTCCGCGAGGACGTGGTCGAGGACTTCGTCGCCGAGTACGAGGCCGGCCGCACTCCGAACCCCTGCCTGCGCTGCAACGAGAAGATCAAGTTCGCGGCGCTGCTCGACAAGGCGCTCGCCCTCGGCTTCGACGCCGTCTGCACCGGCCACTACGCCCAGGTGGTCCTGCGCGAGGACGGCACCCGCGAGCTGCACCGCGCCTCCGACATGGCCAAGGACCAGAGCTACGTCCTCGGCGTGCTCGACGACCGCCAGCTCGCCCACGCCATGTTCCCGCTCGGCGACACGGTCACCACCAAGGACGAGATCCGCGCGGAGGCCGAGCGCCGCGGCCTCGCGGTGGCCAGGAAGCCCGACTCGCACGACATCTGCTTCATCGCCGACGGCGACACCCAGGGCTTCCTCGCCGACCGCCTCGGCAAGGCCGAGGGCGACATCGTCGACGAGGCCGGAAACCGCCTCGGCACCCACGAGGGCGCCTACGGCTACACCATCGGCCAGCGCAAGGGCCTCAGGATCGGCACCCCGGCCCCCGACGGCAAGCCCCGCTACGTCCTGGACATCTCCCCGGTGGACAACACCGTGACGGTCGGCCCGGCCGAGGCCCTCGACGTCGACGCCCTCCGCGCGATCAGGCCCCGCTGGTGCGGCGCCGCCCCCACCGGCCCCGGCACCTACACCGCCCAGCTCCGCGCCCACGGCGGCGAGAGCGAGGTCCGTGCCGAACTGGTCGACGGCACCCTGGAGGTGACGTTCACCGAGCCGGTGCGCGGCGTCGCCCCCGGCCAGGCGATCGTGCTGTACGACGGGACGCGTGTGGTGGGCTCGGCGACCATCGCCTCCACGACGCGTGCGACGGCCGGCGCGGCCTGATCCGTCCCCCGGACACGCCTGTACGGTCGGCGTCGTCCACGGATCACGCGGCGAGGAACTCCGCGAGCACCGGCGCCAGTACGCCCGGCTCCACCCGGTGGGTCTGCCCGGCCACGGTGCCGTACGTCCCCTCGGGGGCCGCCTCGGCGACCGCGCGGGCGGCCTCGTGCCACCACGCGTCGCTCGCACCGCCCGCGAGGACCAGCAGGGGAGCGCCGATCGTGGCGATCGCGGACGTGGGGACCCGGCCCCCGCCCAGTACGGCGTCGTCGTACGCCAGGCTCGGCGCCAGCGACTCCATCCCGGCCCACATCGGCGACTGCCGGGCGCCCCGGATCATCTCCTCGCCCAGCCCGGTGTGGCGCAGGAACAGCTCCACGGCGTCCCCGCGCCCACCCCGCCCGAGGGCCTCGGCCAGTCGCCCGGTGTACTCGGCGGCGGCCCGCACGGCCGCGTCGTCCATGGCGTACGGCACCTCGTACACGGCCGCCCGGCGCACCGGCAGCCCGCTCGCCGCCGCCCGCAGCACCAGCGCGCCGCCCGACGACATGCCGTACAGCGAGGCCTCGCCGCCCACCTCCTCGATCAGCGCCGCCAGGTCCTCGATCTCGCGTTCCACCGCGTAGGGCGCCGTGTCGCCGCTCTCGCCGCGCCCCCGGCGGTCGTACACGACCACGTCGAAACGGTCCGACAGCTCGGCGGCCAGCGGTGCCGTCGTCGCCCCCGTCGACATGGCTCCGCTGACGAGCACCACCACCGGTCCGCGCCCGGAACGGTCGTAGGCGATGCGGGTGCCGTCACGGGAAACAGTCGTCTTGTCCATGCCCGTGCAGACTGCCGCACGGCACTCGGTTCATCGGTCAGGACACCTCGACTTCGTAGAAGCAGAAGTGGTCCTTGATCTCCGCGACCTCCGGCTTCGGGTCCGGGTACGCCCACACCACGTCCGCCGCGCCGGGCAGCGACCAGTAGGACGCGTCGCCCTTGAAGGGGCAGTGGGTGTGCGTGCCGGAGGGGGTCAGCAGGTCGACGCGTACGTCCGACGGCGGGATGTAGTACCGGTCGGGACAGCCCGTCTCGTGCAGGACGAGCGCCGCGTCGCTCTCCGCCAGGACCTGCCCGTCGTGCACCACGCGCACGTGCCGGCCGCTCGGCTCGACGGTGATGCGGTGCCCTGTGAGCTTCCCGAGTCCCTCGGTCATGATCGTTCTCCTCCGTGGCAGTGTCCTTCGTCACTACAGCGTGCCCGGGCGACGGCTTCTTCCCACCGCGCGGGAACGTACCGTTGAGCCATGAACATCTGCGTCTTCCTCTCCGCCGCCGACCTCGACGAGCGCTACACCCGGCCCGCCAAGGAGTTCGGCGGGCTGCTCGGCAAGGGCGGCCACACCCTCGTCTGGGGCGGCTCGGACACCGGCCTGATGAAGGTCGTCGCCGACGGCGTGCAGGAGGCCGGCGGGCGGCTGCTCGGGGTCTCGGTGGACTTCCTGGCGGCCAAGGCGCGCGAGGGCGCCGACGAGATGGTGATCGCCAAGGACCTGGCCGAGCGCAAGCGGCTGCTGCTGGAGAAGGCCGACGCCGTGGTCATCATGGTGGGCGGCACCGGCACCCTCGACGAGGCCACCGAGATCCTGGAGCTGAAGAAGCACGGACACACCGACAAGCCGGTCGTCCTGCTCAACACCGCGGGCTTCTACGACGGCCTCAGGGAGCAGTTCCGGCGCATGGAGGACGAGGGCTTCCTGCCCCGCCCCCTCACCGAGCTGGTCTTCTTCGCCGAGGAGCCGGTCGGCGCGCTCGCCTACCTGGAGGAGAGCCGGGGCATCGAGTAGGACATCGGTGGTGCGAGCATGGCGGGCATGGCTACACATGTGATCACCGGAGCGGGCTCCGGCATCGGCGCGGCCGTCGCCCGCCGCCTGCACGCACGCGGCGACGAGATCGTGCTCCACGCGCGCGACGCGGGCCGCGCCAAGGAACTGGCCGCCGCGCTCCCCGGCGCGCAGACCCTGGTCGGCGACCTCTCCGAACCGGGCAAGCTGTCCTGGGCGCTCTCGCACCAGTCGCTGCCCGACCGGGTGGACTCGCTGCTGCACATCGCCGGGGTCGTCGACCTCGGCGATGTGGGCGACCTCACCCCCAAGACCTGGATCAACCAGCTCAACGTCAACCTGGTCGCCCCCGCCGAGCTGACCCGCCTCCTGCTGCCCCAGCTCCGCGTCGCCCAGGGCCAGGTGATCTTCGTCAACTCCGGTTCCGGTCTCAACGCCCACGCCGGCTGGGCCGCGTACGGCGCCTCCAAGCACGGGCTGAAGGCGCTGGCCGACGCCCTGCGCCAGGAGGAGCACGGCAACGGCGTCCGCGTCACCTCCGTCTACCCCGGCCGCACCGCCAGCCCCATGCAGGCCAAGGTCCACCAGCAGGAGGGCAAGGAGTACGACCCCGCGCGGTGGATCGACCCGGAGTCCGTCGCCACGACGATCCTGATGGCCCTCGACCTCCCCAGGGACGCGGAGGTCAACGACCTGACGGTGCGCCCGGGACGCTGAACGCCCTCCCGCGAGCGGCGGCGGGGGCGGAAACAGCCCCGCGACCCCTGCGTACGCTTCTCCCGTGAACGACGACTTCGCCCCCGCCACCGGCATCGGCAGCCTCCCAGGCCACGACGCCCGAGAGGCCGCCAAGACCGCCACCGGCACCTTCGAGGACTTCCCCTTCCTCCCCGAACTGCCCGCCCGCGGCCCCGGCGCCGACATGATCGGCCGCACCGCCGGGATGCTCGTCGAGCTGTACGCGCGCGTGGAGCCCAGCGGCTGGCGGCTCGGCGACCGTCCGGGCCGGGACACCAAACGGGCCCGGGCCTGGCTCGGCGAGGACCTCGACGCCCTGGAGGAGTTCACCCAGGGCTACGAGGGCCCGCTCAAGGTCCAGGCGGTCGGCCCGTGGACTCTCGCCGCCGCCCTCGAACTGCGGGGCGGCGAGGCGGTCCTCTCCGACCCCGGCGCCTGCCGCGACCTCGCCGCGTCGCTCGCCGAGGGCCTGCGCCTGCACCTGGCGGAGATCCGGCGCCGCGTCCCCGGCGCGCGCCCGGTCCTCCAGCTCGACGAACCCTCCCTCACCGCCGTCCTGCGCGGACAGGTCCGCACCGCCAGCGGCTACCGCACCCACCGCGCCGTCGACCGCCAGACCGTGGAGGCGACCCTCCGCGAAGTGGCCGGCGTCCACGAGGGCGGCCCCGTCGTGGTCCACTCCTGCGCGCCGGACGTGCCGTTCGCCCTGCTGCGCCGGGCGGGCGTCGCGGGTGTCTCCTTCGACTTCTCGCTCCTCACCGACCGTGACGACGACGCGATCGGCGAGGCCGTCGAGGGCGGCACCCGGCTGTTCGCCGGTGTCGTGCCGGGCACGGACACCGCATTGTCAGACCCTGCCGGTAGCGTCATGGGTGTCAGAGCGCTGTGGCGCAGGCTGGGGCTGCGTCCCGAGCTGCTCGCGGAGGCGGTCACCGTCACTCCCGCGTGCGGACTCGCGGGCGCCTCCCCGGAGTACGCCCGGCGCGCGCTCGCCCACTGCGTCCGGGCGGCAGGATCCCTCGCGGACAACCCAGAGTAACGGGAGGACATACGGTGGCCGGCGACAAGCAGGGCGACAAGCAGGCGGAGACGACGAGCGTGCCCGCCGAGGCGCGGGAGCGGCACATGCGGCTCGCCGAGCAGATCGAGGAGCACCGCTTCCGGTACTACGTGAACGACGCCCCCGTCGTCAGCGACGCGGAGTTCGACCGGCTGCTGCGCACCCTGGAGGAGCTGGAGGAGCGGTACCCGGAGCTGCGCACGCCCGAGTCCCCGACCCAGAAGGTCGCCGGTTCCTACGAGACCGAGTTCACGGCCGTGCAGCACCCCACGCGGATGCTCTCCCTGGACAACACCTTCAACGACGACGAGCTGGCCGCCTGGTTCGACCGCATCGCCCGCGAGCTGGGCGAGCAGGAGTACCACTTCCTGTGCGAGCTGAAGGTCGACGGACTCGCCGTCAACCTCACCTACGAGCGCGGCCGCCTGGTGCGCGCCGCCACCCGGGGCGACGGCCGCACCGGCGAGGACATCACGCCCAACGTCCGCACCATCGCCGAGATCCCCGACCGACTGGCGGGCGAGAAGGTCCCCGACCTCGTGGAGATCCGCGGCGAGGTCTACTTCCCGATGGACAAGTTCCAGGAACTCAACGCCCGGCTGAACGAGGCGGGGGACAAGCCCTTCGCCAACGCGCGCAACGCGGCGGCCGGTTCGCTGCGCCAGAAGGACCCGCGCGTCACCGCCTCCCGCCCGCTGCACATGGTGGTCCACGGCATCGGCGTCCTGGAGGGGTACGCCGGCCTGACCCGCCTCTCCCAGGCGTACGACCTGCTGAGCGCCTGGGGCCTGCCCACCTCCCCGCACAACAGGGTGGTCGACGGCCTGGACGGCGTACGGGAGTTCATCGCGCACTACGGCGAGAACCGCCACTCCGTCGCGCACGAGATCGACGGCGTCGTCGTCAAGCTCGACGAGATCCGCCTCCAGGGCCGGCTCGGCTCCACGGCCCGCGCGCCCCGCTGGGCGATCGCCTACAAGTACGCGCCGGAGGAGGTCAACACCAAGCTCGTCGACATCAAGGTGGGCGTCGGCCGCACCGGCCGCGTCACGCCGTACGCGCAGGTCGAGCCGGTGACCGTGGCTGGCAGCGAGGTGGAGTTCGCCACGCTGCACAACCAGGAGGTCGTCAAGGCCAAGGGCGTGCTCATCGGCGACACCGTGGTGCTGCGCAAGGCCGGTGACGTCATCCCCGAGATCCTCGGGCCGGTCGCCGACCTCAGGGACGGCAGCGAGCGGGCCTTCGTGATGCCGGCCGAGTGCCCCGAGTGCGGTACGCCGCTGCGGGCCATGAAGGAGGGCGACATCGACCTCCGCTGCCCCAACGCCCGGGCCTGTCCCGCCCAGTTGAGAGAGCGGGTCGCCTACCTCGCCGGCCGGGAGTGCCTGGACATCGAGCACTTCGGCGGCGTCGTGGCGGCCGCGCTGACCGGGCCGCTGGAGCCGTCCGAGCCGCCGCTGGTGGACGAGGGCGACCTCTTCGACCTCACCCTCGAAAAGCTGCTGCCCATCAAGGCGTACGTCCTCGACCCCGACAGCGGGCTGCCCAAGCGCGACCCCGAGACCGGCGAGGAGAAGATCGCCACGGTCTTCGCCAACAAGGCGGGCGAGCCGAAGAAGAACACCCTCGCGCTGCTCCAGCACATCGAGGAGGCCAAGACCCGCCCGCTGGCCCGCTTCCTCAACGGCCTCTCCATCCGGTACGTGGGACCGGTCGCCGCGCAGGCCCTCGCCCGCGAGTTCCGCTCCGTCGAGCGCATCGAGCAGGCCACCGAGGAGGAACTGGCGAGCACGGACGGAGTGGGCGGCACCATCGCCGCCGCCGTCAAGGAGTGGTTCGCCGTGGACTGGCACCGCGAGATCGTCCGCAAGTGGAAGGCGGCCGGGGTTCCGCTGGAGGACCGGTCGACGGGGGAGGACGAGGGACCGCGCCCGCTCGAGGGCCTCACCGTCGTCGTCACCGGCACCCTGGAGAAGTTCACCCGGGACGCGGCCAAGGAAGCCCTCCAGAACAGGGGCGCCAAGGTGACCGGATCCGTGTCCAAGAAGACGTCGTTCGTCGTGGTCGGTGACAACCCTGGTTCGAAATACGACAAGGCGATGCAACTGAAGGTTCCGGTTCTGAACGAGGACGGTTTCGCCGTGCTCCTCGAACAGGGGGCCGAAGCGGCGGAGGGTGTCGCGCTTTCGGCTGAGGAATAGCGGTTGAAGGCCACCCGATCGGCGCATATCAGATGCATACGGGTGGCCGGGTGGCATTCGGGCAACCGTCGACGACCGGTGCCCCTGGACGCCTTGCGCGGCCTACTGTTGAGGGGTGCGCCCGCCGTGCCCAGCCGCGGTCGGGGCACCCCCTGCCCCGAGCGACAGGGGAACGGGTCTCCCACGCGGAGCCGTTGAAGGTGGTCGAGGCGGGGACCGCGTGGCGTGGGCACCGCCGGCTGTGAGAGGGACGGGAATGGAACCGACCGAGAGCGCCGCCGCGGGCTCACGGCTGCGCCTGCGTCACATGGCGGGCGCGCGGCACGTGGGCCGGTGGCTCGGGCAACGCGAGGGCGGCGTCCCGCATCCCGTGACGGGCCCCCGCGTGCCGCAGGCGACCGGCCACACCACCGGACACCTCCACGTCCCGGCCGACCCGGACGCCGAACGGCACCTGTCCTGGCCCGCGTTGCCCGCGGCGGTCGTCGCCACCGCCGCCTTCGTGCTGGGCGCCGGCTTCTACCGGGCGTTCAGCGACGGCCACGCCCTCTTCCCGTCCGGCACCGTCGGCTGGTCCCTGGCCGTGCTGGCCGGCATCGTCGTCGGACACCTCGTCATGCTCGGCCGCGCCCGCTGGTGGGGCGGCACCGGCTCGGGCGCCGCCCTCACCCTCGCCGTCCTGCTGCTGTACGGCTGGATCCCGGCCGGCATGGTCAGCCTCACCGTCGTCGTCCTGGTCGGCATAGCCCGCCGGGGCCGCTGGCGGCAGGGCGTCCTGCACGGCGCGGTGGACCTCCTCGGCATCGCCGCGGGCGCCCTGCTCCTCCGCCTCTGCGGCTCCGTACCCTCCGTCGAGCGTCCCTGGGACCCCGGCACCTGGGGGGTGTCCGCGGCGCCCAAGGTGGTGCTCGTCGCCGTCGCCTACCTCGCCGTCACCCGCGCCCTGCTGTGGTACCTGCAGACCCCGCGCCCCGGCCTGCCCACCGTCGCCCGCACCGCCCTGGTCAGACAGGGCCTGGTCGCCGTCGCCCTGCTCGGCATCGCCCCGCTGGTCTGCGTCGTCGCCCTCGCCAAGCCGCTGCTGCTGCCGCTGTTCGCCATCCCGCTCATCGCCCTCGACTCCACGCTGTGGATCGCCCGCGCCCGCGCCGAGGAGCAGTTGCGCGACCCGCTCACCGGTCTGCCCAACCGGCAGTGGCTGCTGGAGCGCACCTGGAGCGCGCTGGACGACGCCGAGCGCATCGGCGCCCGCGCCGCCCTGGTGCTGATCGACCTCGACCGTTTCCGGTCGGTCAACGACACGCTCGGCCACCTCGCCGGTGACCGGCTCCTGCTGCAGACCGCCGACCGGCTGCGGCAGGCCCTGCCGCGCGGGGCGGAGGCCGCGCGGCTCGGCGGCGACGAGTTCGCCGTGTTACTGCCCGTCGCCGACTCCACCACGTCGGCGACCCGGATCGCCCGCGGCCTCGTCGGCGCCCTCGGCTCCCCGATGGACCTGGACGGGCTCACCCTGGTCCTGGAGGCCAGCGCCGGCGTCGCCGTCTTCCCCGACCACGCGCTGGACGCCGAAGGGCTGCTGCGGCGCGCCGACGTGGCGATGTACCAGGCGAAGCGGGACCGCACCGGAGTCGAGGTCTACGAGTCCAAGCGGGACTCCAACACGCCGGACCGGCTCGGCCTCCTCGGCGACCTGCGCCGGGCGCTGGACGCCCACGAGGTCGAGCTGCACTACCAGCCCAAGGTGCGCTTCGACGGGCAGGTCGCCGGCCTGGAGGCGCTGGTGCGCTGGGTGCACCCCGAGCGCGGCAGGGTGCCGCCGGACGAGTTCATAGCCATCGCCGAGTCCTCCGGGCTGATGCCCCACCTCACCGAGTACGTCCTGGAGACGGCGCTCGGCCAGGTCGCCCACTGGCGCTCCCAGGGCCTGTTCGTGCCGGTCGCGGTCAACGTCTCCCCGCGCGACGTGCACACCCCCGGCTTCGCGGGCTCGGTGGCCGCCCGGCTGGCCCGGCACGGCGTTCCCGCGGGAGCGCTCCAACTCGAGATCACCGAGCACGTCCTCCTGGAGGACCCGCAGCGCGCGGCCGACACCCTCAACGCGCTGACCGGCCACGGCGTCAAGATGTCCCTGGACGACTTCGGCACCGGTTACTCCTCCCTCGTCCACCTGCGCAGGCTCCCCGTCAGCGAGCTGAAGATCGACCGCTCCTTCGTGGCCCGGCTGGCCGTCGACACCGAGGACGCCGAGATCGTGCGCTGCACCGTCGACCTCGCCCACTCCCTCGGCCTGCTCGTCGTCGCCGAGGGCGTGGAGGACGACGAGACCTGGGAGCGCCTGCGCGACCTGGGCTGCGACGCCGTGCAGGGCTGGCTCGTGGCGGCGGCGATGCCCCCGGAGGAGACCACGGCCTGGCTGCTCGCCCGCGGGTCCAGGGGCTGGGTACGGGCCGCCGCCGCCCTGCCGGCGGCAGCGAGCGACGAGTGACCTGACCCCCGTCGGCGCCGGCCCGCCGTCCCGCTGCCGGCCGGGAGCGGGCCGGGGCCCGCGTCGTGGCGGTCGGCCCGCCCGGTCCCGCGGCGCGAGGCGCCCGACCAGCAGCGCCGGCCGGCCCTCGTGGGCCCCGGGGGGCGGCCGGACGCTGCGCGTCGGCGTCACCAGCCCGTGCAGGCCCGCCCAGAAGGTCTCCGTGAGCAGGGGCCGGGTCGTCGTCCTCGTCAGCGCCGGGCTGCTCTTCGCCGTCTGACCACGCCCCTCCGGCACGCCGTCTGACCACGCCCGTCCGGCACACCGGCCCGGCGGGCCCGTCCGCCGCCGTCGTCCGAGTACGCTCAACCGTCGTTCCGTCGCAGGGGGTAGAAAAGATGTCGCTGTTCGTTCCGAAGTTCGACGAGTCCGTGGTCGTCCGCGAGGCCGAGGCCGAGGTCGTCGGCCGCGCGCCGACCACCGTGCGCCTGCTGGCCGACAGCAGCTCCACCGGCGGCGCCCTGTCCACCCAGCGCGTCACCCTCACCGCGGGTGCCGACGGCGCCGCACCGCACTGGCACGACAACTCCGCCGAGATGTTCTTCCTCCTCGACGGCGCCGCCGACGTCCTCTCCGGCGACGAGGTCGTCACCGCCGGACCCGGCGACCTGATCGTCGTCCCGCCCGGCAAGCCGCACGCCTTCGCCGCCGTGCCGGGGGCCGACGCCGACCTGCTCATCGTCCTCACGCCGGGCGTCGAACGCTTCGAGTACTTCCGCCACCTGCAACGCATCGCCCTCGGCGAGGCCACCCGGGAGAGCCTGCTGGAGGTCCAGGAGCTGTACGACAACCACTTCCTGAGCAGCGCCGCCTGGGACGCGCGACGCCGGTGAGCCGCTCCGGGGAAACCGTTTAACGGCCACGGCGCCCGGCCCCATAGGATTGGGCCAAACCGATTGGGCCGATTCGACGGGGACAAGCGACTTGTCCCGGCCGACGTGCCCCGACCACACACTCACCCAGAGGAACGCTGCATGCCTGGCATCACGCGCGAGGAGGTCGCCCACCTCGCCCGGCTGGCGCGTCTGGAGCTGAAGCCCGAAGAGCTCGAGCACTTCGCGGGACAGCTTGACGACATCATCGGCGCGGTCGCCCGCGTCAGCGAGGTCGCCGACCAAGACGTACCGCCGACCTCGCACCCGCTCCCGCTGACGAACGTCATGCGGCCGGACGAGGTCCGTCCGTCGCTCACGCCCGAGCAGGCGCTCTCCGGCGCCCCGGCCCAGGAGCAGCAGCGTTTCAAGGTGCCGCAGATCCTGGGGGAGGAGTAGGCCATGAGCGACATCATCAAGCTCACCGCGGCCGAGATCGCCGCGAAGATCGCCTCCGGGGAGCTGACCGCCGTCCAGGTCACCGAGGCCCACCTGGCCCGCATCGAGGCCGTCGACGAGAAGGTGCACGCCTTCCTGCACGTCGACCGCGAGGGCGCGCTGGCCCAGGCCCGTGCCGTCGACGAGAAGCGCGAGCGCGGCGAGAAGCTCGGCCCGCTGGCCGGCGTCCCCCTCGCGCTCAAGGACATCTTCACCACCGAGGGCATCCCCACGACCGTCGGCTCGAAGATCCTGGAGGGCTGGATCCCGCCGTACGACGCGACGGTCACCAAGCGCCTCAAGGACGCCGACGTCGTCATCCTCGGCAAGACCAACATGGACGAGTTCGCCATGGGGTCCTCCACCGAGAACAGCGCCTACGGCCCGACCGGCAACCCCTGGGACCTCACCAAGATCCCCGGCGGCTCCGGCGGCGGCTCCTCCGCGGCCCTCGCCGCCTTCCAGGCCCCGCTCGCCATCGGCACCGACACCGGCGGCTCCATCCGCCAGCCCGCGGCCGTCACCGGCACGGTCGGCGTCAAGCCGACGTACGGCGGCGTCTCCCGCTACGGCATGGTGGCCTTCTCCTCCTCCCTCGACCAGGGCGGCCCCTGCGCCCGCACGGTCCTGGACGCGGCCCTGCTGCACGAGGTCATCGCCGGGCACGACCCGATGGACTCCACCTCCATCGACGCCCCGGTCCCCGCGGTCGTCGAGGCCGCCCGCAACGGCAGCGTGGACGGCATGCGCGTCGGCGTCGTCAAGCAGTTCCGCGGTGAGGGCTACCAGGCCGGTGTCGTGCAGCGCTTCGACGAGTCCGTCGAGCTGCTGAAGTCGCTGGGCGCCGAGATCGTCGAGCTGGACTGCCCGTCCTTCGACCTCGCGCTCTCCGCGTACTACCTGATCGCGCCGTCCGAGTGCTCCTCCAACCTCGCCCGCTTCGACGGCCTGCGCTACGGCGCGCGCGTCGGCGACGACGGCACGCACTCCGCCGAGGAGGTCACCTCCCTGACCCGCGAGGCCGGCTTCGGCCCCGAGGTCAAGCGCCGCATCATGCTCGGCACGTACGCCCTGTCGAGCGGGTACTACGACGCGTACTACGGCAGCGCCCAGAAGGTGCGCACCCTCATCAAGCAGGAGTTCGAGCGGGCCTTCGAGCAGGTCGACGTGATCGTCTCCCCGACGACCCCGACCACCGCCTTCGCGATCGGCGAGCGCGCCGACGACCCGATGGCGATGTACCTCGCCGACCTGTGCACCATCCCCACCAACCTGGCGGGCAACGCGGCCATGTCGCTGCCCTGCGGCCTCGCCCCCGAGGACAACCTGCCGGTGGGTCTGCAGATCATCGCCCCGGCCATGAAGGACGACCGGCTCTACAAGGTCGGCGCCGCCGTCGAGGCCGCCTTCGTGGAAAAGTGGGGCCACCCGCTGATCGAGGAGGCACCGTCGCTGTGAGCGCACTGTCCAAGGCCAAGGGCTTCAAGAAGTCCAAGTCCGGTCTGTACGTCTCGATGGCCACCTCGGCGTTCGGCGCCGTGGGTGTCTACAAGCAGATCAAGAAGGCGCGTGGCGAGAGTGACACGCTGCGGCTGCTCGACGCCGTCATCACCGGCGCCGCCGTCGTCACCAACCTCGCCATCCTCTACCGCGAGCTGAAGCGCCTCGGCGACGACGACGTCCTGCTGGGCTGAGAGGGAAGTTTCACCGTGACCACCACGACCGACCTGGTGTCGTACGAGGACGCACTCGCGTCGTACGACCCCGTCATGGGCCTCGAGGTCCATGTCGAACTCGGCACCCACACCAAGATGTTCTGCGGCTGTTCGACCGCGCTCGGTGCCGACCCCAACACCCAGACCTGCCCCGTCTGCCTCGGCATGCCCGGCGCGCTCCCGGTCGTCAACGCGACCGGCGTCGAGTCGGCGATCAAGATCGGTCTCGCGCTGAACTGCGAGATCGCCGAGTGGTGCCGCTTCGCCCGGAAGAACTACTTCTATCCGGACATGCCGAAGAACTTCCAGACCTCCCAGTACGACGAGCCGATCGCCTTCGACGGCTACCTCGACGTGCAACTGGAGGACGGGGAGACCTTCCGCGTCCAGATCGAGCGCGCCCACATGGAGGAGGACACCGGCAAGTCGCTGCACGTCGGCGGCGCGACCGGCCGCATCCACGGCGCCTCGCACTCCCTCCTCGACTACAACCGCGCCGGCATCCCGCTCATCGAGATCGTCACCAAGCCGATCGAGGGAGCGGGCGAGCGCGCCCCCGAGGTCGCCCGCGCCTACGTCCGCGAGCTGCGCGAGGTCATCCGCGCCCTCGGCGTGTCCGAGGCCCGCATGGAGATGGGCCAGATGCGCTGCGACGTGAACCTGTCGCTGCGCCCCCACGGCACCGAGAAGTTCGGCACCCGCAGCGAGACCAAGAACGTCAACTCGCTGCGCTCCGTCGAGCGCGCCGCCCGCTTCGAGATCCAGCGCCACGCCGCGGTGCTGAGCGGCGGCGGCACGATCATCCAGGAGACCCGGCACTTCCACGAGGACACGGGGTCCACCACCTCGGGCCGCGTCAAGGAGGAGGCCGAGGACTACCGGTACTTCCCGGAGCCCGACCTGGTGCCCGTCGCCCCGGCCCGCGAGTGGGTCGAGGAACTGCGCACCGGCCTGCCCGAACTGCCGCTGGTGCGCCGCAACCGGCTCCGCGAGGAGTGGGGCGTCTCCGCCACCGACATGCAGTCCATCCTCAACGCCGGAGCCCTGGACCCGATCGTCGCCACGATCGACGCCGGAGCCGACGCGGCCTCCGCCCGCAAGTGGTGGATGGGCGAGCTGGCCCGCAGCGCCAACGAGTCGGGCAAGGCGCTCGACGAGCTGGCGATCACGCCGGTCCAGGTGGCCCGCGTAGCCGAGCTGGTGACGAAGGGCGAGCTGAACGACAAGCTGGCCCGCCAGGTCATCCTGGGCGTCCTCGCCGGCGAGGGCACGCCGGACGAGGTCGTCGACAAGCGCGGTCTCAAGGTCGTCTCCGACGAGGGCGCGCTGACCGCCGCCGTCGACGAGGCCATCGCCGGCAACCCCGGCATCGCGGACAAGATCCGCGGCGGCAAGGTGGCCGCGGCCGGCGCCCTGGTCGGTGCGGTGATGAAGGCGACCCGGGGCCAGGCGGACGCCGCCCGCGTCAAGGAACTGATCCTGGAGAAGCTGGGCGTCACCGAAGGCTGACGCCCCGTACGCCACGGGCCCTGGGGGGACGCGCCGACACGGCGGGTTCCCCCAGGGCCCTTTTGTGAAGAAGGCCACTAAATCCGCAAAGGATCACGTCTGCCTGCAAGAGTGATTCCGCATTGCTCATGCGTTCTTTGCGGACCGTTCACACCATGGGCGTCCGTTCCCGGTGTTCCCGGCCTTCCGGGTGTTCCCGGTCAAAGATCGACAATCAGACACCCCTGGGAGCACGTTCGTGGCAGCCCTCGCACGCTGGTGTGTACAGCATCGCCTCGCAGCCGTCCTGCTCTGGCTGCTCGCCTTCGGCGGTGTGGCCACGGCCGCCACGGTCGCCGGCTCCGCGTACTCCAACGACTACGGCATCCCGGACACCGGCTCCGACCGCGCCTACCGGCTGCTCGAGTCCCGCTTCCCCGACCTCGGCGGCGACAGCGACACCATCGTCTGGCACACCACGTCCGGCACCGTCCGCGCCGCCGACGTCGAGCAGACCATGACCCGCACCCTGGACCGCATCGCGGACCTGCCCGGCGTGGCCTCGGTGAGCAACCCGTACCAGGACCCCGACTCGCCCCTGATCAGCGAGAACGCGGACACCGCGTACGCCTCCGTCACCTTCGAGGACGCCTCCCAGGACATCGACCCGGCGCAGGCACGGGCCGTGGTCGACACGGCCGAGGCGGCCCGCACCGACGGACTCCAGGTCGAACTCGGCGGCAGCGCCATAGCGCTCACCGAGACCGGCGGCAGTCACCTCGCCGAGGCCGTCGGCGTGGCCGTGGCCGCGGTCGTCCTCTTCCTCGCCTTCGGCTCCGTCGCCGCGGCCCTGCTGCCCATCGCCACCGCGCTGGTCTCCGTCGGCACCGCCTACGCCGGCATCACCCTGCTCGGCCACGCCATGACCGTCGCCGACTTCGCGCCCATGCTGGGCACGCTCATCGGGCTCGGCGTGGGTATCGACTACGCGCTGTTCATCGTCACCAGACACCGGCGCGGACTGAAGCGGGGCCTGTCCGTGGCCGACGCCGCCGCCGAGGCCGTGGCGACCACCGGACGCGCCGTCGTCTTCGCGGGTGCGACCGTGTGCATCGCCCTGCTGGGCATGCTGATCCTCCGGCTGAGCTTCCTCAACGGCGTCGCGGTCGCCGCCTCGCTGACCGTGATCCTCACCGTCGCCGCCTCCGTGACGCTGCTGCCCGCCCTGCTGTCGTACATCGGCCCGCGCGCCCTGAGCCGTCGCGAGCGGCGCCGGCTCGCCGAGCACGGACCCGAGCCCGAGGTGCCGACCGGGTTCGCCGCCCGCTGGTCGGCCTTCGTCGAGCGCCACCCGAAGCTGCTCGGCGCACTCGCCCTCGTCGTCATCACCGTGATCGCCCTGCCCACCCTCGGCCTGCGCCTGGGCACCTCCGACCAGGGCAACGACCCCAAGGGCACCACCACCCGCCAGGCCTACGACCTGCTCGCCGACGGCTTCGGCCCCGGCGTCAACGGCCCGCTCACCCTGGTCACCGAGGTCCACGGCGCCGAGGACCGCCTCGCGCTCGACAACCTCGACGCCACCCTGCGCACCACCGAGGGCGTCTCCTCGGTGACCCCGGTGCTGTACAACACCGGCGGCGACGCCGCCCACCTCACCGTCGTGCCCGAGTCCGCCCCCCAGTCCCAGCAGACCAGCGACCTGGTCGACCGGCTGCGCTCCGAGGTGCTGCCGCGTGCCGAGACCGGGACCGCCCTCGACGTGCACGTGGGCGGCGTGACGGCCGGTTACGACGACTTCGCCGACGTCATCGTCGGCAAGCTGCCGCTCTTCGTCGGCGTCGTCATCGGCCTGGGCTGCCTGCTGCTCCTGCTGGCCTTCCGGTCCGTCGGCATCCCGCTCAAGGCCGCCGCCATGAACGTCGCCGCCGTGGCCGCCGCCTTCGGCGTGGTCGTGGCGATCTTCCAGTGGGGCTGGGGGAGCGAACTGCTCGGCCTCGGCAGCGCGGGGCCGATCGAACCCTTCCTCCCCGTGATCATGGTCTCGGTGCTCTTCGGGCTCTCCATGGACTACCAGGTCTTCCTCGTCAGCCGGATGTACGAGGAGTGGCTGGAGACCGGCGACAACCGCCGCGCCGTCCGGGTCGGCCTCGCCGAGACCGGCCGCGTGATCAACTCCGCCGCCGTCATCATGATCTCGGTCTTCCTCGCCTTCGTCCTCAGCGGCGACCGGGTGATCGCCATGTTCGGCATCGCGCTCGCCGCCGCCGTCGCCCTGGACGCCTTCGTGCTGCGCACCCTCCTGGTGCCGGCCCTGATGCACCTGCTGGGCCGCGCCAACTGGTGGCTGCCGCGCCGCCTGGACGCGCTCCTGCCGCGCATCAGCATCGAGCCGCCCGAGTGCCGGGCCGCCCACGAGAGGCTGGCCGCGGCGACGGACGCCGAGGTGGCGGACGTCCTCGCGGAGGAGGAACGGCAGCGGGACGTGCGCGACGTCACCGGGTGACCGGCGACGCGCGGTCGCGCGCCCACCCCGGGTGCCGGCGCCGCGCGGCCACTGGGCATGATGCGTGAGGGCGTGTGGCGCGGGAGCCTCCCTGCCGGGGCACGCGGCCGGCGGCACGCGCGCGTGCCGCCCACAGGGATCATTAAGGGACCTCTCAGACAGCGTCCGTACGGTGCGAGGCATGGGAACGAAGACAGTGGACGAGACCGGCGTGAAGACCGACGAGCACAAGACGGACGAGGCGACCGGGACCGCCGGGTCCACCGACCTCACCAAGACCGCCCAGACCCCTGAGGCCGGTGAGACCTCGGAGGCGGCCGAGACCGCTGAGGACTCCGGGACCTCCGAGGCTTCCGAGACCGGCACGCCCGAGGTTGCCGGGGCTGCGGAGGGCGAGGACACCGACGCCGCCGAGGACGCCGACGGCACCGGGGCCGGGCCCACCGGCGTCGGCCAGGGCGCGGGCGCCGTCGTCTCCGCCGGTCTCGGCATCGTCTCCCTGACCGGTAGCTGGGTCGGCACCGTGGCCTCCGCGCGCGAGTCGCTCATGGGCCAGCTCCAGACCTCCTCGTCGTCGAACGTCGGCACGCTGATCGAGAAGGGCTACGGCAACGCCTGGCAGGCCACCGCGCTGTGGGGCGGCCTCTTCGCCCTGGTCGCGCTGATCGTCGGCGTCGTCGTCCTGGCCCGCCCCGCGTTCGGGGCGCCCGGCCGCCCGCAGGCCCCGTGGATCAAGTCGGTCGCCTGGGCGGGCGTCGCCCTCGGCGTCATCGGCCTGCTCCTGGCCGTCCTGAAGTACACGGACGTGCTGCTGGGACTGCCCTCCGCCGGCTGACCGGCCACTTCTGAGGGGTCTTAGGGACCGTGCGCCCCGCGCGGCGCACGCCTAAGGCCCCTCACGCACGTCTGAGGCCCCGCCCGGCGCCGAAGATGCGGAACGTGCCCGATGCGGCCCGCCCCCCTGGGAGACGAAGGTTGAGGCATCGCCGGCGAGCGAAGCCGAAACCGAAGAGGAACCGAGGGACAGCCGTGTACGAGTACCAGGTCCAGCAGTACCGCTCCGCCGAACTGATCCGCCGCGCCGACGAGGCCCGGCTGGCCCGCGAGGTGCTCCGGGCCCGCCGCGCCGCCCGCCGCAGGGCCCGGCAGGACGCCGCCGAGGCGGAGAGCCATACGCCGCGACAGCGCCGGCCCCGGTTCGCCCGGGCCGCGTGAACGGGGGAACCGGGGAGGGAGGCCGCACGGCCTTCCTCCCCGCCGTCGTTCCCGGCACCGTCCGCCTGCCGAAAACCGGTGACCCGCTGTCGTACCCGCGTGCGATGCTCGGGTCCGTGGAGACCAGGTCCGTCAGTCCCGTGTTCGTCGGCCGCACCGGCGAACTGGACACGTTGAACGAGGCGCTCGCCCGTGCCGAGGGCGCCGACGCCGGGGCGTCCGACGCCGGGGCGTCCGCCTTCGGGGGAGAGCCGCAGGCCCTGCTGCTCGGCGGTGAGGCGGGCGTCGGCAAGACGCGCCTCGTCGAGGAGTTCGCCGCCGCCGCGCATCGCCGCGGCGCCGTCGTCGCACTGGGCGGCTGCGTCGAGATCGGCGCCGACGGGCTGCCCTTCGCGCCCTTCTCCACCGCGCTGCGCGCCCTGCGCCGCCACCTGCCGGGGGAACTGGCCGCGGCGGCCGCCGGGCAGGAGGAGGAGCTGGCCCGGCTGCTGCCCGAACTGGCCGAGGGCACCCCCGTCACCGGCGGCGGCCGGCACGACGAGGAGAGCATGGCCCGGCTCTTCGAGCTCACCGCCCGCCTGCTGGAGCGCGTCGCAGCCCGGCACACCGTCGTCCTCGTCCTCGAAGACCTGCACTGGGCCGACGCCTCCACCCGCCACCTGATCGCCTACCTCTTCCGCACCCTGCGCACCGGCCGCCTCGTCGTCCTGGCCACCTACCGCTCCGACGACATCCACCGCCGCCACCCGCTGCGTCCCCTGCTCGCCGAGCTCGACCGGCTGCGCACCGTCCGCCGCCTCGAACTCGGGCGCTTCACCCGCGACGAGGTGGGCCGCCAGATCGCCGGGATCCTCGCCCACGAACCCGACCCGGGACAGGTCGACGCGATCTTCGAACGGTCCGACGGCAACGCCTTCTTCGTCGAGGAACTCGCCGTCGCCGCCCACGAGGGGAGCTGCACCGGCCTCACCGACTCCCTGCGCGACCTGCTCCTGGTCCGCGTCGAAGCCCTGCCCGAGAGCGCCCAGCGGGTCGCCCGCCTCGTCGCCGAGGGCGGTTCCACCGTCGAGTACCGGCTGCTGGCCGCCGTCGCACAGCTCGCCGAGGACGACCTCATCGAGGCGCTGCGCTCCGCGGTCAACGCCCACATCCTGCTCCCCGCGCCCGACGGCGACGGCTACCGCTTCCGCCACTCCCTGGTCCGCGAGGCCGTCGGCGACGACCTGCTCCCCGGCGAACGCTCCCGCCTCAACCGGCGCTACGCCGAAGCCCTGGACGCCGATCCCACGCTGGTCCCCGCCGCCGAGCGCGTGATGCGCCTGGCCAGCTACTGGTACCACGCCCACGACCCCGCCAGGGCGCTGCCCGCCGTCCTGGACGCCTCCGTCGAGGCCCGCCGCCGGCACGCCTACTCCGAGCAACTGCGCCTGCTGGAGCGCGCCATGGAGCTGTGGGACGCCGCCCCCGACGACGTACGCGCCACCCTGCGCCCCGTCGACTACACCGAGGTCTACCCGCCCTGCGGCTGCGACCCGGACACCACACCCCTGCGCTACCTGGACCTGATGGCCGAGGCGGCCGTCGCCGGACGGCGGTGCGGGGAGCGCGAGCGCGCCATGAAGATCACCAAGCGGGCGCTGCGCCTGTTGGAGGACGAGCAGGGCACGAGCGCGTGCGGCCGGGACCAGCAGCGCGCCGCCTGGTTCTGGACCCAGCGCTCGCTGCTCGTCCAGGCCCAGGGCCGGGGCGACGGCTGGCGGGAGCTGGGCATCGCCCAGGAACTGGTCCGCGGACTGCCGCCCTCCCAGGTGCACGCCGAGGTGCTGGCCATGTCCGCCAACTGGTCGATGCTCCACTGCCCCGGCCCCGAGGCGATGACCGCGGCCGAACGGGCCGTGGAGTACGCGCGCATGGTGGGCGCCGACGAGATCGAGCTGAACGCGCGGCTCACCCTGGGCGGCCTGATGGTGGACGCGGGGCAGATCGACGCGGGACTCGCCGAGATGTTCCAGGTCAGAGACCTGGTCGTGGCACGGAACGGGACCGCCGTGGTGGCCCGCAGCCACGTCAATCTGCCGTCCGTGCTGGAGAGCGTCGGCCGCTCGCGGGAGGCGCTCGGCATCCTGCGCGAGGGCGTCGACCTCACCCGGCGGATGGGCCTGCTGGAGTCCGAGGCCTGGGTGTGGGGCAATCTCGCCGAGTCGCTCATCTCCCTGGGCCGCTGGGACGAGGCACTCGAAGCGGCGGACCGGGCCGGGGCGCCCGGCCGCGGCCCCGCGCCCCGCGGCGGCGCCGCCCTCAAGCGCGCGACCGTCGCCCTCGCCCGCGGCGAGTCGGCCGAGGCGGCCCGGCAGCTCACCGAGGCCCGCGCCGCCTACGGCACCCACGACCCCATGCCGCAGCACCGGCTGCCGCTGGCCGCCCTCACCGTCGGCGTGGCCGCGGCCGAGGGCCGCCTCGCGGACGCCCGCGCCGAACTCGCCCGCGCCCTGGACGAGGGCTTCCCGCCCGGCACCCAGCGCTACGGCTGGCCCCTGCTGCTGGCCGCCGCCGAGGCGGAGGCCGACGCCCGCACCCTGCCGGCCGCGGACGAGGGCCGGACCGAAGCAGTCGAACGCCTGTCCGATGCGGCGAAGCGTCTGACGACGGGCGCTCCCGTCTGGGCCGCCCACGAGCACTGGGTCCGCGCCGAACTCCACCGCGCGCGGGACCGCGACACCCCGCAGCTCTGGTCGGAGGCCGTCACCGCCTTCGAACGCCTGGAGCGCCCCTACGAACTCGCCCGCGTCCGGCACCGGCTCGCCGCGGCCCTCCTGGCGACCGGCGGCGAGGACGAGCGCGCCCGTGCCACGGAACTGCTGCGCCTGGCCCGTACCGTCGCCGACCACCTCGGTGCCCGCCCGCTGTCCGACGCCGTCGCCCTGCTCGTCCGGCGCGCCCGCCTCACCCTGGGCCGCGCCGCCCCCGAACCGGCCGCCGCACCCGCGCCCGCGGACCCGGCCGAGGCCCTGGGCCTCACCGGCCGGGAGCGCGACGTCCTGCGGCTGGTCGCCGAGGGGCGCACCAACCGCCAGATAGCCGGGGAACTCTTCATCTCGCCCAAGACGGCCAGCGTCCACGTCTCCAACATCCTGGCCAAGCTCGGCGTCTCCGGCCGCGGCGAGGCGGCGGCCCTGGCCCACCGGCTGGCGCTGTTCCCCGCCGAACGGCTCGGGGCCGGTCCGGCGGGGTGAGGTTTACGCTGAAAGGAACGCCGACGGACGGAGAAACCGTGTTCAACGCCTTCGAGGAACTGTTCTCCCCCGGCCGCAAGCACACCCACGACGAGCAGAAGCGCCTGGAACTGACCCGCGAGGACGTCGGCGACGGCGACCCCGCACGCGGCCCGATAGACCTCGGCTCGGGCAAGGTCGTCGTCCTGCGGCCGCGCACCGACGAGGCGGAGGCCCCGGCCCCGGCCCCGGCCCCGGAGGAGGAGTAGCCGGACGGCTACTTCACCGCCAGCTCCAGGATCCGGTCGTCGCCGCCCTTCGGGTCGCCGCGGCCGTCCGTGTTGCTGGTGACCAGCCACAGCTTGTCGCCGCCCGCCGGGGCCACCGTGCGCAGCCGCCCGTACTCGCCCTTCAGGAAGGCCTGCGGACCGGCCGAGACCCGCGTCCCGTCCAGCGGGATCCGCCACAGCCGCTCACCGCGCAGCCCCGCCATCCACACGCAGCCATCGGCGTAGGCGATGCCGCTGGGGGAGGCCTCGTCGGTGTGCCACTCGGCGATCGGGTCCTGGAAGCGCGGACCGCCGCCCTTGCCCTCCACGTCGGGCCAGCCGTAGTCGGCCCCCGGCTTGATCACGTTCAGCTCGTCCCAGGTGTCCTGGCCGAACTCCGAGGCGAACAGCCGCTGCTTGTCGTCCCAGGCCAGCCCCTGCACGTTCCGGTGGCCGTACGAGTACACGGGGGAGTCGGGGAAGGGGTTGCCGGGTGCGGGCTCGCCGTCCGGGGTCATCCGCAGGATCTTGCCGCCGAGGGACTTCTTGTCCTGGGACAGCCCCGTGTCGCCGCTCTCGCCCGTGCCCGCGTAGAGCATCTTGTCGGGGCCGAAGGCGATCCGCCCGCCGTTGTGGATCACCCCCTTGGGGATGCCCCGGAAGACCGTGTCCGGCGCGCCCAACTGCTCGCCCGGCGGCTTCTTCTCGTCGTACCGCATGCGCACGATGCGGTTGTCGGAGGCGGAGGTGTAGTACGCGTAGACCATGTGGTCCGAGGCGTAACGGGGGGAGAGCGAGATGCCGAGGAGGCCGCCCTCGCCGGACGCGGCGACCCCGGGCACCTCGCCCAGCTCCGTCTTCCCGCCCGTCCTGGTGTCGACCCGGGTGATGGTGGCCTTGTCCCGGGAGGAGACCAGCAGGCCGCCGCCGGGCAGCGGGGCCAGACCCCAGGGGCTGTTCAGTCCCGTGGCGACCGTGCGGAGCACCTTCACCGAGCCCTTCGCGGGCGGTGTCTCCGGCGTGGGCGACCCGGCCGGCGAGGAGCGCGCCGCCGTACCGGCCGGTGAGGAGGTGCCGGCGTCCGCCCCGGACGGATCCCCGCCGTCGGAGGAACAGCCGGCCGTCAGCAGGAAAGCGGCGGCCAGTACGGCCGGCACGGCTCGACGTCGCACGATCTCGGTCCCTTCCACGCGGCGGGTTCTCCCTGTCATACACCGCAGGGGCTCCCCAGGTTCCCGATCGCCGAATCCCGAACCCCGCGGCGGCCGGACCGGGCCGCCCCACGCCTCACTCCCAGGACCCCTGGGCCGGCGGCAGTCCCCGCAGCTCCGCCAGGTCCCGCTCGGTCAGCCGCAGCCGTGCCGCGCCCGCGTTCTGCGTCACCCAGCGTTCCCTCTTGGTGCCCGGCACCGGCACCACGTGCGGACCCTGTGCCAGCACCCAGGCCAGCGCCACCTGCGCCGCGGTGACCCCGTCGCCGTGCCGGGCCGCGACCCGGCGCAGGGTGGCCACGATCGGCTGGTTGGCCGCCATCATCTCCGCGGTGAAGCGGGGGTGGCGGGCCCGCAGGTCCTCCGGTTCGAAGCCCTGGCCGGGCGTCAGCGTGCCGGTCAGGTAGCCGTTGCCCAGCGGCATCGCGGCCAGGAATCCGACACCGCGCGAGGCGCACCACGGCAGCAGGGTCCGCAGTGCCTCCGGCGACCACACCGACAGCTCGGCCTCGACCGCGCTCACCGGGAAGACCTGCTGCACGCGCTCCAGTTGGCGGACCGTCGCGTCGTGCAGCCGCGCCCCCGGCCGCCGGGCCGAGCGCGCCCCGACCGCGCACAGGCCGAGCGCCCGCACCTTCCCCGCCCGCACCAGCTCCGCCATCGCGCCCCAGGTCTCCTCGACGGGTATCTCGGGGTCGGCGCGGTGCAGTTGGTAGAGGTCGATGACGTCCGTCTGGAGCCGGCGCAGGGACGCGTCGCAGGCCCGCCGCACATAGCCGGGGCGGCCGTTGGCCACGATGTGCTGCTCGCCCACCAGCAGACCGACCTTGGTCGACACGAAAGCCTCGGAGCGCCGCTCCTTCAGCACCCGCCCCAGCAGCAGCTCGTTGGTGAACGGGCCGTACATGTCCGCCGTGTCCAGCAGGGAGACGCCGAGGTCGAGGGCCCGGTGCACGGTCCTGAGCGACTCGTCGCCCCGCTGCCGCGAGGCGCTGTACGCCCAGTTCATCGGCATGCACCCCAGTCCGACGGCCCCCACCGCGAGTGCCGTCGCGCCGATCGTCCTGCGCTCCACCGGTCGTGACCCTCCCTCGTCAGGCCACCCAACCTAACCTCTGCCTCCTCGCCCTCTGACATAGCCTCCTGACCATGACTGCTGACGTGTGGCTGCCCATCCCCCCGGAGACGATCGAGGGCCTGCCCGAGGGTCCCGCCTACCGCCACTGGGACGGCGAGGAGACCTATCCCGCCGACCCGGCCGACTGCGCCTTCTACGTCGTCCCCTACATGAAGCCCGGCGGGGTCGGCGTACGTCCGCTGCCCGAGATGCGCTCCGTCCAGGTCGTCCAGACCCTCTCCGCCGGCATCGACCACGTCGAACCCGGCCTGAAGGACCTGCCCCCGGGCGTGCGGCTGTGCAACGCGCGCGGCGTGCACGAGGCCAGCACCGCGGAACTGACCCTGGCCCTGATCCTGGCCTCGCTGCGCGGCATCCCGGACTTCGTGCGGGCGCAGGACCGCGGGGAGTGGCTCGGCGGGGGATTCAGGCCCGCGCTGGCGGACCGCACGGTGCTGATCGTCGGGTACGGGTCGATCGGCGCCGCGATCGAGGACCGGCTCGTGCCGTTCGAGGTCGCGCCGGTCGTGCGCGTCGCGCGCTCCGCCCGCACCACCGAGCGCGGCCCCGTGCACCCGTTCACCGAACTTCCGGCCCTGCTCCCGCGGGCCGACGTGGTCGTCCTGGCCACCCCGCTCACCGAGGCCACCCGCGGCCTGGCCGACGCCGAGTTCCTGGCCCGCATGAAGGACGGCGCCCTGCTCGTCAACGTGGCCCGCGGACCGGTCGTCGACACGAAGGCGTTGCTCGCCGAACTGGAGAGCGGACGCCTCACCGCGGCCCTCGACGTGACCGACCCCGAACCGCTGCCGCCGGGCCACCCGTTGTGGCATGCTCCCGGCATAGTCGTCAGCCCTCACGCGGGCGGCCCGACCTCCGCCTTCCTGCCGCGGGCGGAGCGGCTGCTGGTGGACCAGTTGCGCCGCTTCGTGAACCGGGAGCCCCTGCGCAACGTGATCCTGACGACGGGCCCGTAGTCCGCTTCGGGCACCCTCCGCAATCCCCCGGATGCGGTGGGTGCGCGCATATCCGCTGGTCGTCACGGAGAGTAGAGAACCTATGTCCCTGAGTGACGAGACTGGTGTATCGTCCGACAGGGGATGCGCCGCGCACCGTCACGGCGCCGGGGATGGACATCTCAGACTGTGAGGGGGGCGACGGGCGATGCACGGCCTGTGGACCAACGATCCGACGCGGCGGAGTCGCCGCCGGCGACCCTGGCGCACGACGCCCACGACCGCGCGCGAACGGGGCCGGCCTGCCCGCAGCGGCCGGCACCGCCCCCACCCGCACCGGCCGGCCGAGCACCGCAGACGGCCGCGGCCGGTCCACCGGTGCCGGTGCGCGCGGGACACGGGAGCGGCGCGGACCGGGGGGCCGAGGTGAGTCCCCCGCCCGTGCCCACGCTGGACGGAGCGCTGCGCGGCCAGACCGCCCCCGGGCCGCTGCTGCCCCGGTCCCCGGCCGCCGCCGGCACGACGCCCGTGGTCCGCCAGCTCGTGCTGGCCCTGATCTGCGCGGCCTACGCCGTCGGCGCCGCGCTCGGCTGGGGCTCCGAGTACGTCGCCCAGATCATGGGCGACTTCGGGCTGAGCGCCGCCGCGGCCGCCGCCGCCGTCTCCTGTTTCCTCTACGCCCGCGGGCGCCGCGTCCGCTTCCGCTCGGCCTGGCTGCTCTTCTCGCTCTCCTCGGCGATGGCCTCCCTGGGCAACCTGGTCTGGGGGTGGTACGAGGTCGTGCTGCGGGTGCCGGTGCCCAGCCCCAGCTACGCCGACCTGTTCTTCCTGTGCTTCGCCCCGCCCGCCATCGTGGGGCTCCTCGTGCTGGCCAAGCGGCCGGTGACCAAGGCCGGCTGGATCTGCCTGGGCCTGGACGCCTGGCTGATCGGCGGTTCGCTGCTGACCCTGGCCTGGAGCCTGGCGCTCGCCCAGGCCGCGAAGGCCGAGGGCGGTTCCAGCGTGGCGCACGCGGCGCTCTCGGTGGCGTACCCGCTGCTCGACATCGCCCTGGTCAGCATGGTGCTCGCGCTGCACTTCCGGCGCTCGCCGGTCTGCAGGTCCGCCGTCAACACCGCCATCGGCGCACTCGCCCTGACGGTGGTGTGCGACGCCCTGTTCACCTCGCCGCTGCTCCACAACAGCTACCGCTCCGGGCAGTTGCTCGACGCCGGCTGGTTCGCGGGCTCCCTGCTGCTCGCGTACGCCCCCTGGGCCGCCTCCCGGCGCGGGCGGGCGGCGCCGGACGAGCGGGACCCCGGCGGCCACACCCGCGTGGTGCGCGAGCACGTGCCCGCACAGCGCGGCGCCGGGCACCGGCCCACGCCCCCCTCCGTCCCGCCCGCCGCGCCCCCCTCCCTGCCCGGACCCGGCCAGGGCGGCGAACGGGGCCGCTACCCGGCCGCCCGCCCCATCGCCGGGTCCCTGGCCGCGCTCACGCCGTACCTCGCGGCCGCCGTCTGCACCCTGGGCATCCTCTACAACGTGCTCAACGGCCGCAGCGTCGACCGCGTGGTGCTGCTGACCGGCGGCACCGTGGTGCTCGCGCTCGTCGTCCGGCAGGGCATCATGCTGCTCGACAACATCGTCCTCACCCAGGAACTGGCCCAGAAGGAGAACCACTTCCGCTCCCTGGTCCAGGGCTCCAGCGACGTCATCATGATCGCCGCGCCCAGCGGCATCCTGCGCTACGTCTCCCCGGCCGCCGCCGGGGTCTACGGGCGCCCGGCCGAGGAACTGGTCGGCAGCGAACTGGCCGGGCTCATCCACCCCGAGGACCTCGGCTGCGTCGTGCACGAGGTGCGCCGGTTCCTGGCCGCCGACCCGGCCGAGGAGCCCACCACCCGCATCGAGTGCCGCTTCCGTTCCGGGGAGGGCGGCTGGCTCAACGTCGAGTCCACCGTCAACCGGCACCACGGCGGGCTCATCTTCAACAGCCGGGACGTCACCGAACGCGTGCGCCTGCAGGCGCAGCTCCAGCACAACGCGGAACACGACCCGCTCACCGACCTGCCCAACCGGGCCCTGTTCACCCGGCGCGTCCAGCAGGCCCTCTCCGGCCGCCGCGCCCTGGACCGGGGCAC
Organism: Streptomyces sp. NRRL F-5650; assembly: GCF_000721365.1. Classification (NCBI taxonomy): domain Bacteria; kingdom Bacillati; phylum Actinomycetota; class Actinomycetes; order Kitasatosporales; family Streptomycetaceae; genus Streptomyces; species Streptomyces sp. NRRL F-5650. The sequence goes on from NZ_JOGV01000011.1 coordinate 86,070, forward strand.
CGCCCTGCGCGGCACGGCGGTGCTCTTCATCGACCTCGACGGCTTCAAGGGCGTCAACGACACCATCGGGCACCAGGCCGGGGACGAACTGCTCGTGCAGGCCGCCCGCAGACTCCACGAGGCCGTCCGCAAGGGCGACACCGCCTCCAGACTGGGCGGCGACGAGTTCGCGGCGCTGATCGTCGGGGACGGCGCCCGGGACCGGGCCGCCCGCGAGGGCCACATCCGGGAGCTGGCCGAGCGGCTCAGACTGACCCTCTCCCAGCCCTACCTCATCGACGGCAACGAAGTCCGGGTCAACGCCTCCATCGGCGTCGCCTTCGCCGAACCGGGCCTCGGTGCGGGGGAGTTGCTGCGCAACGCCGACCTCGCCATGTACCGGGCCAAGGCGGGCGGCAAGGGGCGCGTCGAGCTGTACCGGCCGCAGATGCAGCAGGACGTCGTACGCAAGGCCGAGCTGGCCACGCGTCTGCGGGCCGCACTGCACGACGGGGAGTTCGCGCTGCTGCACCAGCCGGTGGTCGCCCTGACGGACGGCCGGATCACGTCGGTCTGCGCCCAGGCGCGCTGGCGCTCCTCGCAGGGCGTGCTGTTCACCCCCGCCGAGTTCCTGCGGGTGGCCGACGACGGCGACAGAACCGCCGAACTGGACCGCTGGGTGCTCCGCGAGGCCGTCGCCCAGGCCGCCGACCGCGCCGCCGCCGGGCTGCCCGTCTCCGTGGCCATACGCATCGGCGCCCGCCGCCTGCTGGACCGCTCCATGCCGCTGGGCTCCGTGGAGGCCCTGCTGACCCGGCACGGGCTGCCCCCGGGCTCCCTCGTGATCGAACTGGCGGACATCGACCCGCGGATCGGCCTCGACGAACTGGACCGCCGGCTCAATGCCCTGCGCAGGGTCGGTGTCCGCATCGCGCTGGACGGCTTCGGCAGCGGCTACGCGGCGATCACCGCACTGCGGCGCCTGCCCGTGGACGTCCTCAAGCTCGACCGGAGCCTGGTCGAGGGCGTGGTCGAGTCCGCGCGCCTGCACAAGATCACCAGTGGTCTGCTGCGCATCGCGACCGACCTCGGACTGAAGTCCGTGGCCGACGGCGTCGACCTGCCCGAGCAGATCGTCGCCCTGCGCGCCATGGGCTGCACGCACGGACAGGGCATGGCCTTCTCCGGGGCGCTGGACGAGTACCGGCTGCGCAGGGTGCTCGGCACCGGCCACTACCCGGTGCCGCACGGCCCGGCCGAACCGGCCTTCGCGGGCAGCGGCGCCGGGGTGTACACCAAGGGCGTCGGCGCTCCCGCCACCGGGGGCGTGGCCTCCGGGCTGCCGGCCGTCCTCAGTGGTGGCACGGCCCTGCGCTCACATAATGAGACTCCCGTCCCACCCACTTGACAGTGGGTGCGCGCCGGAGGGAAGGTCAGTGCCATGCGCACCCGAATTCTCGTACTTGGACAGCGCGTCGGCTGAAGCTGGTGACGTCCGGACCGACCCGGACTCCCCGCGACCCCCACCGACGCGCTCCCCTCGCTTGCCTTGTGGCACGAGGGGTTTTTTGTTGCACAGGCACCTGCCGAGCAGCAGAACAGATCGCCCGAACTCGCACAAACCCTCAGCCTCGAGAAGAGAACGCCGATGACCGAGCAGGCCACCGGGGCTCACCCGCAGCCCCGGCCCCGATCCGGAGGACAGTCCGCCCCCGAGCACGTCACGGGTGCGCAGTCCCTCATTCGCTCTCTCGAGGAGGTCGGCGCCGACACCGTATTCGGCATTCCCGGCGGGACGATCCTCCCGGCCTACGACCCGCTGATGGACTCCACCCGGGTGCGCCACGTCCTGGTCCGGCACGAGCAGGGCGCCGGCCACGCGGCCACCGGTTACGCGCAGGCCACCGGCAAGGTCGGCGTCTGCATGGCGACCTCGGGCCCCGGCGCCACCAACCTGGTCACCCCGATCGCCGACGCCAACATGGACTCGGTGCCGCTGGTCGCGATCACCGGCCAGGTGGTGTCCTCCGCGATCGGCACGGACGCCTTCCAGGAGGCGGACATCGTCGGCATCACCATGCCGATCACCAAGCACAGCTTCCTGGTCACCAAGGCCGAGGACATCCCCCGGGTGATCGCGCAGGCGTTCCACATCGCCTCCACCGGCCGCCCCGGCCCGGTCCTGGTCGACATCCCCAAGGACATCCTCCAGAAGAAGACCACCTTCTCCTGGCCGCCGGTCATGGACCTGCCCGGCTACCGCCCGGTCACCAAGCCGCACGCCAAGCAGATCCGCGAGGCCGCCAAGCTGATCTCGGCGGCGAAGCGCCCCGTGCTCTACGTCGGCGGCGGCGTCCTCAAGGCCCGGGCCACCGCCGAGCTGAAGGTCCTCGCCGAACTGACCGGAGCGCCCGTCACCACCACCCTGATGGCGCTCGGCGCGTTCCCCGACAGCCACCCGCTGCACGTGGGGATGCCGGGCATGCACGGTGCGGTCACCGCCGTCACCGCGCTGCAGAAGGCCGACCTGATCGTCGCCCTCGGCGCCCGCTTCGACGACCGCGTCACCGGCAAGCTGGACAGCTTCGCCCCGTACGCCAAGATCGTCCACGCCGACATCGACCCGGCCGAGATCGGCAAGAACCGTGCCGCCGACGTGCCGATCGTCGGCGACGCCCGCGAGGTCATCGCCGACCTCGTGCAGGCCGTCCAGAAGGAGCACGACGAGGGCAACAAGGGCGACTACACCGCCTGGTGGAAGGACCTCAGCCGCTGGCGCGAGACCTACCCCCTCGGCTACGACCAGCCCGCGGACGGCTCGCTCTCCCCGCAGCAGGTCATCGAGCGCATCGGGCAACTGGCGCCCGAGGGCACGATCTTCGCGGCCGGCGTCGGCCAGCACCAGATGTGGGCCGCCCACTTCGTCCAGTACGACAAGCCCGCCACCTGGCTCAACTCCGGCGGCGCCGGAACCATGGGCTACGCCGTCCCGGCCGCCATGGGCGCCCAGGCCGGCATGCCCGACCGCACCGTCTGGGCGATCGACGGCGACGGCTGCTTCCAGATGACCAACCAGGAACTGACCACCTGCGCCCTGAACAACATCCCGATCAAGGTCGCCGTCATCAACAACGGCGCCCTCGGGATGGTCCGCCAGTGGCAGACCCTGTTCTACAACCAGCGGTACTCCAACACCGTGCTGCACTCCGGCCCGGACGACGTCAACCCCGAGGCCCGCGGCACCCGCGTCCCCGACTTCGTGAAGCTGTCGGAGGCCATGGGCTGCTACGCCATCCGCTGCGAGGACCCCGCCGACCTCGACAAGGTGATCGAGGAGGCCAACTCCGTCAACGACCGTCCCGTCGTCGTCGACTTCGTCGTCCACGAGGACGCGATGGTCTGGCCGATGGTCGCCGCCGGCACCTCCAACGACGAGATCATGGCCGCCCGGGACGTCCGCCCCGACTTCGGCGACAACGAAGACGACTGAGCGAGAGAGACCCAAGAGACCATGTCCAAGCACACGCTCTCCGTCCTGGTGGAGAACACCCCCGGCGTCCTGGCGCGGATCACCGCCCTCTTCTCCCGCCGCGGCTTCAACATCGACTCGCTCGCCGTCGGCGTCACCGAGCACGCCGACATCTCCCGCATCACCATCGTGGTGAGCGTCGAGGACTTCCCGCTCGAGCAGGTGACCAAGCAGCTCAACAAGCTCGTCAACGTGCTCAAGATCGTCGAGCTGGAGCCCACCCAGGCCGTCCAGCGCGAACTCGTTCTGGTGAAGGTGCGCTCGGACAACGAGACGCGCTCCCAGATCGTCGAGATCGTCCAGTTGTTCCGCGCCAAGACCGTCGACGTCTCCCCGGAGGCCGTCACCATCGAGGCCACCGGCAGCAGCGACAAGCTGACCGCCATGCTCCGGATGCTGGAACCGTACGGCATCAAGGAACTCGTCCAGTCCGGCACGATCGCCATCGGCCGCGGCGCCCGTTCGATCACGGACCGCTCGCTGCGCGCACTCGACCGGTCCGCATGACGACGGAATGCGGGCGGCCGGTGACCCCACCGGCCGCCCGTATTCCGAGACCCCGAAACTTCACTTCCCCCCACCGGCATACGGTGGGACGCAACACCGCACACAAGGAGAGAACCCAGTGGCCGAGCTGTTCTACGACGCCGACGCCGACCTGTCCATCATCCAGGGCCGCAAGGTCGCGGTCATCGGGTACGGCAGCCAGGGCCACGCCCACGCCCTGTCGCTGCGCGACTCCGGTGTCGACGTGCGCGTCGGTCTGCACGAGGGCTCCAAGTCCAAGGCCAAGGCCGAGGAGCAGGGCCTGCGCGTGGTGAGCCCGTCCGAGGCCGCCGCCGAGGCCGACGTCATCATGATCCTGGTCCCGGACCCGATCCAGGCCGAGGTCTACGAGAAGGACATCAAGGACAACCTGAAGGACGGCGACGCGCTGTTCTTCGGTCACGGCCTGAACATCCGCTACGGCTTCATCAAGCCCCCGGCCGGCGTGGACGTCTGCATGGTCGCCCCCAAGGGCCCGGGCCACCTGGTGCGCCGGCAGTACGAGGAGGGGCGCGGCGTTCCCTGCATCGCCGCCGTCGAGCAGGACGCCTCCGGCAACGCCTTCGCGCTGGCCCTGTCCTACGCCAAGGGCATCGGCGGCACCCGCGCCGGCGTCATCAAGACCACCTTCACCGAGGAGACCGAGACCGACCTCTTCGGCGAGCAGGCGGTCCTGTGCGGTGGCACGGCCGCGCTGGTCAAGGCGGGCTTCGAGACCCTGACCGAGGCCGGTTACCAGCCGGAGATCGCCTACTTCGAGTGCCTGCACGAGCTGAAGCTGATCGTGGACCTCATGTACGAGGGCGGCCTGGAGAAGATGCGCTGGTCGATCTCCGAGACCGCCGAGTGGGGCGACTACGTCACCGGCCCGCGGATCATCAACGACGCCACCAAGGCCGAGATGAAGAAGGTCCTCGCCGAGATCCAGGACGGCACGTTCGCCAAGAACTGGATGGACGAGTACCACGGCGGTCTCAAGAAGTACAACGAGTACAAGAAGCAGGACTCCGAGCACCTGCTGGAGACCACCGGCAAGGAGCTGCGCAAGCTCATGAGCTGGGTCGACGAGGAGGCGTAGGTCTCCCGCGCCGTGAGGGGTGCCCGTGTGCCGGGCACCCCTCACGGCCACTTCCGGGTGATCCTTCCGCACAGGCGCAGGACGACCACCGCCACGCCACTACACTGCTGAACACATACGCGTCGGGCCCACAGCGTCGTGCGTCTTCCACGCGGCTTAGCGACACCGAATGCGGCCGTCGGGACGGCCGTCCGCATTGGACTTGTGAGGACTCACGTGAGCTCGAAACCCGTCGTACTCATCGCCGAAGAGCTGTCGCCCGCGACCGTGGACGCGCTCGGCCCCGACTTCGAGATCCGCCACTGCAACGGCGCGGACCGGGCCGAACTGCTCCCCGCCATCGCCGACGTGGACGCGATCCTGGTGCGCTCCGCCACCAAGGTCGACGCCGAGGCCGTCGCCGCCGCCCAGAAGCTCAAGGTCGTCGCCCGCGCCGGCGTCGGCCTCGACAACGTCGACGTGTCCGCCGCCACCAAGGCCGGCGTGATGGTGGTCAACGCCCCGACCTCCAACATCGTCACCGCCGCCGAGCTGGCCTGCGGCCTCATCGTCGCCACCGCCCGCAACATCCCCCAGGCCAACGCCGCTCTGAAGAACGGCGAGTGGAAGCGCAGCAAGTACACCGGCGTCGAACTGGCCGAGAAGACCCTCGGCGTCGTCGGCCTCGGCCGCATCGGCGCCCTCGTCGCGCAGCGCATGTCGGCCTTCGGCATGAAGGTCGTCGCCTACGACCCCTACGTACAGCCCGCGCGGGCCGCGCAGATGGGCGTCAAGGTCCTGTCGCTGGACGAGCTGCTCGAGGTCTCCGACTTCATCACCGTCCACCTCCCCAAGACCCCCGAGACCCTCGGCCTGATCGGCGAGGAGGCGCTGCGCAAGGTCAAGCCGAGCGTCCGCATCGTCAACGCCGCGCGCGGCGGCATCGTCGACGAGGAGGCGCTGTACTCGGCGCTCAAGGAGGGCCGCGTCGCCGGTGCCGGCCTCGACGTGTACGCCAAGGAACCCTGCACCGACTCGCCGCTGTTCGAGTTCGACCAGGTGGTCTGCACCCCGCACCTCGGCGCCTCCACCGACGAGGCCCAGGAGAAGGCCGGCATCGCCGTCGCCAAGTCGGTGCGCCTCGCCCTCGCCGGCGAGCTGGTCCCCGACGCGGTCAACGTCCAGGGCGGCGTCATCGCCGAGGACGTCAAGCCGGGCCTGCCGCTCGCCGAGCGCCTCGGCCGCATCTTCACGGCCCTCGCCGGCGAGGTCGCCGTCCGCCTCGACGTCGAGGTCTACGGCGAGATCACCCAGCACGACGTGAAGGTGCTCGAACTGTCCGCCCTCAAGGGCGTCTTCGAGGACGTCGTCGACGAGACCGTGTCGTACGTCAACGCCCCGCTGTTCGCCCAGGAGCGCGGCGTCGAGGTCCGGCTGACCACCAGCTCGGAGTCCCCGGAGCACCGCAACGTGGTGACGGTGCGCGGCACCCTCGCGGACGGCGAGGAGGTGTCGGTCTCCGGCACGCTGGCAGGCCCCAAGCACCTCCAGAAGATCGTCGCCGTCGGCGAGTACGACGTGGACCTCGCCCTCGCCGACCACATGGTCGTCCTGCGCTACGAGGACCGTCCCGGTGTCGTCGGCACCGTCGGCCGCGTCATCGGCGAGGCCGGCATCAACATCGCCGGCATGCAGGTGGCCCGGGCGACGGTGGGCGGCGAGGCGCTGGCCGTGCTGACCGTCGACGACACGGTGCCCTCCGGGGTGCTGGCGGAGGTCTCGGCGGAGATCGGGGCGACGTCGGCCCGGTCCGTCAATCTGGTGTGAGGCCCGGGGGGCGCTGCCCCCGGACCCCCGCACACGGCCCTGAACGGGCCTGCTCCTCACACGCCGGACGGGCTGAGCCGGTCAGCCCGTCCGGCGTTTTCCGTGGCCGCCTGCTCGTGCACCCGCGCCCGCCGCAGGACCGTCGCCGCCAGGACCGCCGCGCCCGCGAGCACCACCGCGGCCGTGATCGCCGCACCCTGCATGCCCTGCGTGAACGCCTCCCGGGCCGCCGTCGCCAGGGCGTCTCCCGCGCGCCCCGGCAAGCGGTCGGCGACGGCCAGCGCGCCGCCCAGCGTCTCGTGGGCCGCGGCCGGGGCCGAGTCGGGGACGCCGTGGCGGTAGACCGCGGTGCCGACCGAGCCGAGGACCGCCATGCCGAGTGCCCCGCCGAACTCCGTGCCGGTCTCCATCAGCGAGGACGCCGAGCCCGCCCGCTCCACCGGGACGGTGCCCAGGGCCAGGTCCATGAGCTGCGTCGTCACCATGACGATCCCGGACGCGAGGACGCCGCACGCGGCGAGCACCAGCCACAGCGAGTCCGGGCCCGCCAGGGCCAGCAGGCCGTAGCCGCAGGCGGCGATCGCGAAGCCGGCCGCGACGACGTGGGCGCGGTGCACGCCCCGCTGCACCAGCGAGGCCGCCACCGGGGCGGCGAAGCCGATCGGCACCGAGGGCAGCAGCGCCCACAGGGCCGCTTCCATCGCGCTCTTGCCCAGCACCGACTGCAGGTACTGCGTGGTGAAGAAGGCCGAGCCCATCATCCCGAACGCCGAGACGAGGTTCAGCGCGACGGCCGGGGCGAAGCCGCGCCCGCGGAAGAGCGCCGGGGAGATCATCGGTGACGCCGTCGTGCGCTGCCGGTGCACGAACAGGGCCGCGAAGAGCAGGCCGACGGTGACCGAGACGACGTAGCGGACGTTCCAGCCCTCGGACGGGATCTCCTTGAGGCCGTAGACGACGGGAAGCACCGCGGCCATCGACAGTGGGACGCCCGGCCAGTCGAAGCGGCCCGGCGCGGGGTCCTTGGACTCGGGCAGCAGGAACGGGCCCAGGACCAGCAGCAGTGCCATGGCGGGCAGGTTGACCAGGAAGACCGAGCCCCACCAGAAGTACTCCACCAGGACACCGCTGAGCACCGAGCCCAGGGCCACCCCGGCCGTCAGCACGCCGGACCACAGGGCGATGGCCTTCGCGCGCTGGGCCGGGTCGGTGAACATCGTGCGCACCAGGGCCAGCGTGGACGGCATCAGGGTCGCGCCGCCGATGCCGAGGACGGCACGGGCTGCGATCAGCGTCTCGGCGCTGTGTGCGTAGGCCGCCACCACGGAGGCCGCGCCGAAGGCCACCGCACCGGCGAGCAGCAGCCGTCGGCGGCCGACGCGGTCGCCGACGGAGCCCATGGTCATCAGCAAGCCGGCCAGGACGAAGCCGTAGATGTCGAAGATCCACAGTTGCTGGGTGCCGGTCGGCTCCAGGTCCGCGCTGATCGCCGGAATCGCGAAGTAGAGGACGGAGACGTCCATCGAGACCAGCAGCAGCGGAAGCATCAGTACGCCCAGCGCGGTCCACTCGCGGCGGCCGGCCCGGGACGGGTTCTGTGTCATGCCGGGGACTGTACACACGTCCTATACGCTTGTCTAGAACGACTGTATAAGACAAGTGTTTAAGACGCCCGTATGGAGAGCTGGGTAAGGTGACGGCATGGGACACCGTGAGGATCTGCTCGAAGGCGCCAAGCGCTGCCTGCTCGCCAAGGGGTTCGTGCGCACGACGGCCCGCGACATCGTCAAGGAGTCGGGGACCAATCTGGCGTCCATCGGCTACCACTACGGCTCGAAGGACACCCTGCTCGCACAGGCCTACGTGTCCCTGGTCGAGGGGATGGGCGACGCCTTCGAGGGCGACGGAACCCTGGACGAGACCGAACCCGGTTCCCTGGAGCGCTTCGAGCGGGTGTGGTCGAACATCATCGGCACCATGAAGGAGCCGGGCTCCGTCTGGCGGCTCAGCATGGAGGTCCTCGCCCTCGGCGACCGGCTCCCCGAGGTCCGCGACCGCCTGACGGTGGCGCAGCGCGAGGCCGGCCGCGGTCTGATCCCGCTGCTGATGGGCGGCCGGGAGGAAGACGTGTCCGACGAGCGGGCGGACACCCTCGGCATGCTCTACGTGACACTGATGACGGGGCTCATCGCCCAGTGGACGTTCGACCCGAAGGCCGCCCCCGACGGCGGGCAGCTCGCCGCCGGGCTGCGCCAGGTGATCGAGGGCGCTACCGCAGGCGGTGCGCCTTGAGAGCCATGTGCAGCAGCAGCCGGTCCTCGCCGTCGTCCAGGTCCAGGCCCGTGAGCTGCTCGACGCGCGAGAGCCGGTAGTACAGCGTCTGGCGGTGGACGCCCAGCTCGGCGGCGGTGCGGCCGGCCTGGCCCGCGCAGTCCAGGTACACCTCGGCCGTGCGGGCGAGCTCGCGGTGGGCGGGGGAGAGCAGCGCCCGTACGGCGGGGTCGTCGGCGGCACGCGGCGGCAGCGAGGTCAGCAGCCGGAACGCGCCGATCGACGTCCACTGCGCGACGGGCCCGAACCGTGCCTCCGCGCGCGCCGCCCGGGCCGCCGCCGATGCCTCCGCCCAGGCCGTTGCCAGGTCCGCGAGACCCGTACGCGGCGCGGAGACACCGGCCGCGGCCCCGGCCGCGTCACCGGCCCCGTCCCGTGGCCGGCCGGAGCCCCGCGCCCCGGCCCGTTCCAGCAGCCGGCCCGCCGCCGACGTCGCCGGGGCCGGCACGTCCGTCGAGCGCAGCCGCACCAGCAGCGCCAGCGACACGGCCGAGGCCGACCAGGGCACCGTGCACAGCGCCGTGGCGCCCGGCACCGTACGGACCGAGGGCGCGTCGTCGGGGTCGGCCGAGGGCCACGGCGCCACGCAGACCACCGCGTGCGGCGTCTGCGCCCGGCTGCCCAGCGCGCTGCGCAGCTCCGCCACGGCCATGTCCCGCTGCCAGTCCCGCTCGGCGGTCAGCACCGCCCGCAGCTCCCGGCTCAGGTCGGCGCCGTGCTGCGCCTCGTCGGCGAGGAGCGCGCCGATCCGCGCCGTCACCCGCATGGCCGCCGCGAGCTGCCGCTCGCTGGGACCCGGGTCGGTCTCCAGGAGCCACACGTAGCCGAGGACCACACCCCGGTGGCGCACCGGCAGACATGTGCGTCCCCGGTACACGCCCGCCTCCGGGGTGGGCGGGATGCGGACCGGGCCGGTCGCGCGGGTGATGCCGAAGCTCTCGAACCACGCCCGGACCGCGGCGGTGGAACGCCGGGTGAGGATCGAACGGGTGCGCACCGGGTCCAGGACGGAGGAATCGAGATCGCCCTCGCTGTCGTACGCGCCGAAGGCGATCAGCTCGAAGTCGCGGTTCTCCAGGGTCGCGGGGGCGCCGAGCAGCTCGGACAGCTCGTCGACCAGCTCCTGGTAGTCACCACGGGCACCACCGGGGCCGGCGGCCGCTCTGGAATCGGACGTCACCCGGACAATTCTGCCGCATGCGCGCGCGGCCTTCATACATGTGTCTGAGATCCGCGGCACGGATGCGTGACAGGTGTCGATGGTCCACGATCGGGAGCATCCTTAGATTTCACGGTGGTTCTCCGTGCCGTTCCCCCGCTTCGCGGGAAGCGGCCCCTGTGTTGGTTGGTAAGTGGAGGTGCCCCGTGCTGGGTCCCGTGATTCTCGCCGCGTCGCGCAGCGACCGGATGCGTCGTCTCGTCTCGGCCGCGCCCGTGACCAAGCCGGTCGTGGACCGGTTCATCCCCGGCGAGACGGTCGACCAGATCGTGCCGATCATCCGGGAGCTCACCGGTCGGGGTCTGGAACTGACGATGGACGTGGTCGGTGAGGACATCACCACCCCCGCACAGGCCGAGGCCGCCCGCGACGCCTACCTGGAGCTGATCGACCGGCTCGAGCCGCTGGAGCTGGGCACCCGCGCCGAGATGTCGGTGAAGCTCTCGATGTTCGGCCAAGCGCTGGACGGCGGCCACGAGCTGGCCCTGAAGAACGTCCGCCCGGTCGTCGAGGCCGCCGCCGGGATCGGCACCACCGTCACCCTCGACGCCGAGGACCACACCACCCTCGACTCGATGTTCGCCATCCACGAAGAGCTGCGGAAGGACTTCCCGCAGACCGGCTGCGTCATCCAGGCCTACCTCTTCCGCACCGAGGCCGACGCGCGCCGCCTCGCCGACAGCGGCTCTCGCGTACGGTTGGTGAAGGGCGCCTACAAGGAGCCCGCAGAGGTCGCGTACCAGCAGCGCCACGAGATCGACAAGGCGTACGTGCGGATCCTGCGCACGCTGATGGAGGGCGAGGGCTACCCGATGATCGGGTCGCACGACCCGCGCCTGATCTCCATCGCCCAGGAGCTGGCCCGCACCGCCGGCCGCAAGCTCGACGAGTACGAGTTCCAGATGCTCTACGGCATCCGGGGCGACGAGCACCTGCGTCTGGCCGCCGAGGGCCACCGCATGCGCGTCTACACCGCCTACGGCACCGACTGGTACGGCTACTTCATGCGCCGTCTGGCGGAGAAGCCGGCCAACCTCCGGTTCTTCGCCCGCTCGATGGTCAGCAAGGGCTGAGCCCACCCGCTCGCAAGACCGCTCAGTTAAAGGAGTTACGGAACCCATGGACGCTGTGACCCAGGTCCCCACCCCCGTCAACGAGCCGGTGCACGGCTACGCCCCCGGTTCCCCGGAGCGCGCCCGCCTGGAGGCCAAGCTCAAGGAACTGGCCGACAACCCGGTCGACCTGCCCTGCACCATCGGCGGTGTCAAGCGGATGGGCGGCGGTGAGCGCTTCGACGTGGTGCAGCCGCACAACCACAAGGCCCGCCTGGGCACGTACGCCAACGCCACCCAGCAGGACGCCAAGGACGCGATCGACGCGGCCCTGGCCGCCGCCCCCGCGTGGCGTGCGATGTCCTTCGACGACCGCGCGGCGATCATCCTGCGCGCCGCCGAGCTGCTGTCCGGCCCGTGGCGCGAGACCATCGCCGCCTCCACCATGCTGGGCCAGTCCAAGACCGCCCAGCAGGCCGAGATCGACAGCCCCTGCGAACTGGTCGACTTCTGGCGCTTCAACGTCCACTACGCGCGGAACATCCTGGCCGAGCAGCCCCCGGCCAACTCCCAGGGCGTGTGGAACCGCATGGACCACCGCCCGCTGGAGGGCTTCGTCTACGCGATCACGCCGTTCAACTTCAGCGCGATCGCGGCCAACCTGCCCACCGCCCCGGCCCTGATGGGCAACGTGGTGGTCTGGAAGCCCTCGCCCACGCAGACCCACGCCGCCGTGCTGCTCATGCAGCTCCTGGAGGAGGCCGGGCTGCCCAAGGGCGTCATCAACCTGGTCACCGGCGACGGCATCGCCGTCTCCGAGGTCGCCCTGGAGCACCGGGACCTGGCGGGCATCCACTTCACGGGCTCGACCAAGACCTTCCAGCACCTGTGGAAGACGGTCGGCAACAACATCGAGAAGTACCGCACCTATCCGCGCCTGGTCGGCGAGACCGGCGGCAAGGACTTCCTCGTCGCCCACCCGAGCGCCGACCGCGCCGTCCTCAAGACCGCGCTGACCCGCGGCGCCTTCGAGTACCAGGGCCAGAAGTGCAGCGCCACCTCCCGCGCGTACATCCCGGCCTCCATCTGGAACGACGGGTTCAAGGAGGAGTTCGCCGCCGAGGTCGACTACCTCACCATGGGTGACGTCACCGACCTGTCGAACTTCATCGGCGCCGTCATCGACGAGCGGTCCTTCGCCAAGAACAAGGCCGCCATCGACCGCGCCAAGGCGGACGAGACCTGCACGATCGTCGCCGGCGGCTCCTACGACGACTCGGTCGGCTACTTCGTCCGCCCGACCGTCGTCGAGTGCACCGACCCGGAGAACGAGGTCTTCCGCACCGAGTACTTCGGCCCGTTCCTCGCCGTGTACGTGTACGACGACAGCAAGGCCGGCGCGTACGACGAGATGCTGACCCAGATGGAGTCGGTGTCCGACTACGCCCTGACCGGCTCGGTCATCGCCAACGACCGCGCGGCGGCGGCGTACACCATGGAGAAGCTGCGCTACGCGGCCGGCAACTTCTACATCAACGACAAGTCGACCGGTGCCGTCGTCGGCCAGCAGCCCTTCGGCGGCGGCCGTGCCTCCGGCACCAACGACAAGGCCGGCGCCCCGCAGAACCTGATGCGCTGGACGCTGACCCGCGCCATCAAGGAGACGCTGGTCCCGCCGACCGACTACACCTACCCGCACATGGGCTGACGACAGCCGCGTGCCACACGCCCGGCGGGCCAGGTCGTTTCGACCTGGCCCGCCGGGCGTTTTCGCAGGCCGGAGCGGTGTGAGCCATCGCACCGTCTCAGATAGTAGGAAGTCCGAGTAATTGTGCAGACAGACGCGGCGGGCGCCCTTAACTTTGTAGGAGCCGAACGTCCCGCTCGATCGAGCGAAGGGCGGTCGCGAGTCCGTGCCCGTGCAGGCGACCCCTGCGGCACCGTGCTCCCCGCCCCTTCCGGCCTCTCGCAATCCCCTTTCTCCGCACCTCCGTGTGCTGTGCCGAAGGAGTCGATTCCCATGGCCGAGACCACCGTCCGCCGCCGCGTCCGCCACCTCTCCCGTACGAGCGACTCCGACCGCAAGAACGCCGCGGCCGCCCTGCAGCGCGCCCTCGACCGCCGGGACAACGGCGGCGCCACCGGCCACTGAGCCGCCGGACGACGCTGGCGTCCGCATGCCGGACGCCTCGTGTCATCCCGTGGGACGAGGAGTAGGGTGCTGCGCATGTCGGCAAGCTCTCGCATCCTCAATCTCGCAGTGATTCCCGGTGACGGCATCGGCCAGGAGGTCGTGGCCGAAGGTCTGAAGGTCCTCTCCGCCGTCCTTCCGCAGGATGTGAAGCTGGAGACCAAGGAGTTCGACTTCGGCGCCCGGCGCTACCACGCCACCGGTGAGACCCTCACCGACGCCGACCTCGACGCCCTCAAGGCGCACGACGCCATCCTCCTCGGCGCGATCGGCGACCCCTCGGTGCCGTCCGGCGTGCTGGAGCGCGGGTTCCTGCTCAAGCTCCGCTTCGCCTTCGACCATCACGTCAACCTGCGGCCGAGCAAGCTCCTGCCCGGCGTCGCCACCCCGCTCGCGGGCCAGCCCGAGATCGACTTCGTCGTCGTCCGCGAGGGCACCGAGGGCCCCTACACGGGCAACGGCGGCACCATCCGCAAGGGCACCGAGCACGAGGTCGCCACCGAGGTCTCCGTCAACACCGCCTACGGCGTCGAGCGCGTCGTGCGGGACGCCTTCGCCCGCGCCCAGGCCCGGCCCCGCAAGAAGCTCACGCTGGTCCACAAGAACAACGTGCTGACCTTCGCGGGCCACCTGTGGACCGACGTCTTCAACAAGGTGGCCGCCGAGTACCCCGAGGTCACCACCGACTACATCCACGTCGACGCCGCGACCATCTACCTGGTCACCGACCCGGCCCGCTTCGACGTGATCGTCACCGACAACCTCTTCGGCGACATCATCACCGACCTCGCCGCGGCCGTCTCCGGCGGCATCGGCGTCGCCGCCAGCGGGAACATCAACCCCTCCGGCGACTTCCCCTCGATGTTCGAGCCGGTGCACGGCTCCGCGCCCGACATCGCCGGCCAGGGCAAGGCCGACCCCACCGCCACGGTCCTGTCCGTCGCGCTGCTGCTGCGCCACCTCGGTTACGAGGCCGAGGCCGCCCGCATCGAGGACGCCGTCTCGGCAGACCTGGGCGAGCGCGGCGGTCTGCCCGCCCGTTCCACCTCGGAGATCGGCGACGCGCTCGCCGTACGAGTAGCCGGCTGACAGCCGCCGCGCCACTCGATCGAATCCGTTTCGAAGCCGTCGGGTCCAAAAACAAGGCACCCGGCGGCTTTCTCCTGCGTCCGCCAGGTGCGACCATCGAATCCTGGACCGCATTCACCCCGTTTCACCCCTCGCGGGCCGCGCGCGATAATCGAACGCGAAGCCGCGACTTGAGGGAATGCTCGGACGTCCCAGCACCGGCCACCGGCCGTACGGGCGTGACCGCGGCCCGTCACAACACAACCGGTGAAGGACAGCCACCCATGACGACGCCCACGATCGAGCTCAAGCCCTCCGCCCACCCGCTCTCGGACGCCGAGCGCGCGGCGATTCTGGCCAACCCCGGGTTCGGCCGCCACTTCACCGACCACATGGTGACGATCAAGTGGACCGAGGGCCGCGGCTGGCACGACGGCCAGCTCGTGCCCTATGCCCCGCTCTCCCTGGACCCGGCGACCATGGTCCTGCACTACGCGCAGGAGATCTTCGAGGGCCTGAAGGCCTACCGGCGGCCCGACGGCTCCGTCGCCACCTTCCGCCCGGAGAAGAACGGCGCCCGCTTCCAGGCCTCCTCGCGCCGCCTCGGCATGCCCGAGCTTCCGGTCGAGACCTTCATCGAGGCGTGTGACGCGCTGGTGCGGCAGGACGAGAAGTGGGTCCCGGCGCACGGCGGCGAGGAGTCCCTGTACCTGCGGCCCTTCATGATCGCCACCGAGGTCGGCCTGGGCGTCAAGCCGGCCAACGAGTACCTCTTCCTCGTCATCGCCTCCCCGGCCGGCGCCTACTTCCCCGGCGGCGTCAAGCCCGTCTCCATCTGGGTCTCCGAGGACCGCGTCCGCGCCGTCCCCGGCGGCATGGGCGACGCCAAGACCGGCGGCAACTACGCGGCCTCCCTGCTCGCCCAGGCCGAGGCCGCGGCCAAGGGCTGCGACCAGGTCTGCTACGTGGACGCCATCGAGCGCACGTGGGTCGAGGAACTGGGCGGCATGAACCTCTACTTCGTGTACGGGAACAAGATCGTCACGCCGGCCCTCACCGGCTCCATCCTCGAGGGCGTCACCCGTGACTCCCTGCTCACCGTCGCCCGCGACCTCGGCTACGAGGCGGAGGAGGGCCGCATCTCGGTCGACCAGTGGCAGCGCGACTCGGAGAACGGCACCCTCACCGAGGTCTTCGCCTGCGGCACCGCGGCCGTGATCACACCCGTCGGCACGGTCAAGCGGACCGGCGCCCAGTGGCGGCAGAGCGGCGGCGAGCCGGGCGAGGTCACCCGGCGCCTGCGGGACGCGCTGCTGGACATCCAGCGGGGGACCGTCGAGGACACCCACGGCTGGATGCACACGCTGGCCTGACGCGCACCGGGGCAGGGGCGGGCCCGCCGGGACCCCGCCCCCGCCCCGGCCCCTGCGGGGTGGTTCCTCGCGGACGGCTGCCGCTCGCATCCTGAGACGGGCGGTGAGAAGGGGGAGGGAGTGTGCCAGACTTCCCCCGTGCTCTCGTTCGCCATGATTATTGGCAGCAGGCGCGCCGGTCCGCAGTGACCACCACGTACGACCAGGTACGGGTGGCCACCGTCGTCCTCGACCCGCGCGCAGACCTCTCGCACCCGCGAGAGGTTTTTCGCTTTCCTGGCCCACCCCGAGCCGGGAAGAGAGCGCGAGGGATCATAGACGGACGGTGGAACCGGTCATTCCGGTAGACCGAGATCCCCTACAGGAGCCTTCAGATCATGACCGCAACCAGCGAACTCGACGATTCGTTCCACGTCTTCGACACCACCCTGCGCGACGGCGCGCAGCGCGAGGGCATCAACCTCACGGTCGCGGACAAGCTGGCCATCGCACGGCACCTGGACGACTTCGGTGTGGGCTTCATCGAGGGCGGCTGGCCCGGCGCCAACCCGCGGGACACCGAGTTCTTCGCCCGGGCCCGGCAGGAGATCGACTTCCGGCACGCCCGGTTGGTGGCCTTCGGCGCCACCCGCCGCGCGGGCGCCAAGGCCGCCGAGGACCACCAGGTCAAGGCGCTGCTCGACTCCGGCGCCGAAGTGATCACACTGGTCGCCAAGTCCCACGACCGGCACGTCGAACTGGCGCTGCGCACCACGCTCGACGAGAACCTCGCCATGGTCGCGGACACGGTCTCCCACCTCAAGGCGCAGGGGCGCAGGGTCTTCGTCGACTGCGAGCACTTCTTCGACGGCTACCGCGCCAACCCCGAGTACGCGAAGTCGGTCGTGCGCACCGCCTGGGAGGCCGGTGCCGACGTCGTCATCCTGTGCGACACCAACGGCGGCATGCTCCCGGCGCAGATCCAGGCCGTGGTGGCCACGGTGCTCGCCGACACCGGCGCCCGGCTCGGCATCCACGCCCAGGACGACACCGGCTGCGCCGTCGCCAACACCCTCGCCGCCGTCGACGCGGGCGCGACCCACGTCCAGTGCACGGCCAACGGCTACGGCGAGCGGGTCGGCAACGCCAACCTGTTCCCGGTCGTGGCCGCCCTGGAGCTGAAGTACGGCAAGAAGGTGCTGCCCGAGGGCCGGCTGCGCGAGATGACCCGCACCTCCCACGCCATCGCCGAGGTCGTCAACCTCACCCCCTCCACCCACCAGCCCTACGTGGGCGTCTCCGCCTTCGCCCACAAGGCCGGCCTGCACGCGTCCGCGATCAAGGTCGACCCGGACCTGTACCAGCACATCGACCCCGAGCTGGTCGGCAACACCATGCGGATGCTGGTCTCCGACATGGCCGGCCGCGCCTCCGTCGAGCTCAAGGGCAAGGAGCTGGGCATCGACCTCGGCGGCGACCGCGAACTGGTCGGCCGGGTCGTGGAGCGGGTCAAGGAGCGCGAGCTGGCGGGCTACACCTACGAGGCCGCCGACGCCAGCTTCGAGCTGCTGCTGCGCGCCGAGGCCGAGGGCAGGCCGCTGAAGTACTTCGACGTCGAGTCCTGGCGCGCGATCACCGAGGACCGCCCCGACGGCAGCCACGCCAACGAGGCCACGGTCAAGCTCTGGGCCAAGGGCGAGCGCATCGTCGCCACCGCCGAGGGCAACGGCCCGGTCAACGCCCTGGACCGGTCGCTGCGCGTCGCCCTGGAGAAGATCTACCCCGAGCTGGCCAAGCTCGACCTGGTCGACTACAAGGTCCGCATCCTGGAGGGCGTGCACGGCACCCAGTCCACGACCAGGGTGCTCATCTCCACGTCGGACGGCACGGGGGAGTGGGCCACGGTGGGCGTCGCGGACAACGTGATCGCCGCCTCGTGGCAGGCCCTGGAGGACGCCTACACGTACGGGCTGCTGCGGGCGGGCGTCGCGCCCGCCGGGTGACCGGGTGCCCGATACCCGGGCCTCTCATGTCTGAGCGGGGTGCACGCGGGTACGCCGAGCGTATGAGTGGCGTTCGCATGCACCTCCTCATGCGCCTGCTGGTCGTACCGGTCGTCGCCGCGCTGGCGGTGCTGATGGCCGGTGCGCCCGGCGCACGGGCGCAGACCGACGTCTCCACGATCGGCGCCGCGCTGCGCGACAGCCCGGTGTACGTGGACCCGGCCGCCTCGGACCTGCTGTCCAGGTCCGACGCGGACGCGCTCGCCCACAAGATCGAGAACGCGGGCGACCCGGTCTTCGTCGTGGTCCTCCCGGCCGGCTACCCCACCACCGACCTCTTCCGGAACCTGCGCACCGAGACCGGCATCACCGGTCTGTACGGCGTCCGTCTCGGCGACCGTTTCGACGCCCGTGCCGACAGCAGCGTGCTGAGCCCCCAGGGCGTGCGGAACCTGGTCACCGCGGTCCAGGGCGCGGGCGATCCCAAGGCACAGCTCAACGACTTCGTCGACGACGCGGTACGCAGCGTGAACGGCTCCGCTCCCTCCTCCTGGGACTCCGGGGGCGGTTCGGCGCCCACGGGCGCCCTGATCACCGCGGGCGCGGTGGTGGTGGTCGGCGGCGCGGGCGTCTACGCGCTCTCCCGGCGCAACCGCCGCCGCCGCGAGGCCGAGCAGCGGGAGTCGCTGGAGCGGCTGCGCGTGGTGGTCGACGAGGACATCACGGCGTTCGGCGAGGAACTGGACCGCCTGGACTTCCACCCGGCGGAACCCGGCGCCGACGACGCCATGCGGGCGGACTACGAACGCGCCCTGGACTCCTACGACCAGGCGAAGACGTACATGGCGGACGCCCGCAAGCCGGAGGACGTGCGGGCGGTCACCCAGGCGGTGGAGGACGGGCGCTTCTCGCTCGCGCAGCTCGCCGCCCGCCGCGAGGGCAGGCCGCTGCCCGAACGCCGTCCGCCCTGCTTCTTCGACCCCCGGCACGGACCGTCGGTCGCCGACGCCACCTGGACCCCGCCGGGCGGCACGACCCGGCAGGTCCCGGTCTGCGCGGCCGACCGGGCCCGGCTCTCCGACGGGCGGGAGCCGATGATCCGCGAGGTGGACACCGAGTACGGCCGCCGCCCCTACTGGGACGCGGGCCCGGCCTACGGCCCGTGGGCGGGCGGCTACTTCGGCGGGGGCATCCTGCCCGGCCTGCTGGTCGGCACCATGCTGGGCGGCATGATGGCGGGCCCCGCCTACGGAGCCGGTTACGGCGCGGGATACGGCGACTTCGGCGGCCACGAGGGCGGCGACGTCTCGGGCGCCGACTTCGACCCCGGGGACTTCGGGGGCGGCTTCGGCGACGGCGGCTTCGGCGGTGACGGAGGCTTCGGCGGGGGAGGCGGCGACTTCGGCGGCGGCTTCTGAGCCGCCGCGCCGGCCGGTGCGTCAGGCCTGCCGGATCGCCGAGATGTCGAAGTTCAGCTTGATCTTGTCCGAGACCAGGACGCCGCCCGTCTCCAGGGCCGCGTTCCAGGTGAGCCCCCACTCCGAGCGCTTGATCTCCGCCTTGCCCTCGAAGCCGACGCGCTCGTTGCCGAACGGGTCCTTGGCGGCGCCGTTGAACTCCAGGTCGATGGTGAGCGGCTTGGTCGTGCCGAGGATCGACAGGTCACCGGTGATGCGGTAGTCGTCGCCGCCCAGGGACTCCGCCTTGGTGGAGCGGAAGGTCATCGTCGGGTACTCGCCGGTGTTGAAGAAGTCCGAGCTCTTCAGGTGGCCGTCGCGGTCGGCGGAGCCCGTGTCGATGCTGTCCATCGTGACGTCGAGGGTGGCCGTGGAGCGGGACGGGTCGGCGCCGTCCAGGTGCAGCGTGCCGGTGAAGTCGAGGAACTTGCCCTTGACGTTGGTGACCATGGCGTGGCGCGCCGTGAAGCCGATCGTCGTGTGGGCGGGGTCGACGGTGTAGTCGCCGGTGAGCGTGGCGAGGTCGGGGGTGCTGGTCATGGTGTCCTCCGTGAGGGTTCGGGACCCGGGCGGACCCGGGCTTAATGTTGAACGTTCAACCAGTCCAACGGGTTCGACTGTAGACCTATTCCGCGCGGGCATCAACAGTCACGCACGGCATGCCGCGCGTGTCGTTCCGGATTCGGCCACGGCGTGATAGACGGCATGAGCATGACCCCGAAGCGCCCCACCGCTCCCAGCCGCCGGGCCGTCCTGTTCGCCGCGGCCCTGGCCGCCGGGCTCACCGCGGCCCCCCGCGCGGCGGCCGCCGCCGCCCCCTACGCCGCCCCCGACGCGGCCGCCGCCGACCCCTACGACGCCCTCCGCCGGCGCTGGCTCGAACTCGCCCTCGGCACCGGCTACGACCCCGCCGCCGAACCGTACGCCTCCCGCCTCGCCGATACCGGCGCCCGCGCCCGCGAGTGCCGCGCCGCCATGGCCCCCACCCCCGCCTCGCTGTGGCCCGGCCACCCCTTCGACCCGCCCGCCGGCATCACCTTCGCCTACGGCCGCCTGTGGACGATGACCGAGGCGTACGTCCAGGAGGGCACCGGCTCCACCGGCGACCCCGCCCTCCTCGCCGACCTCCTGCGCGGCCTCGACCACCTCTCGGCCACCGTCTACAACCCGGCCACCACCCGGTACGGCAACTGGTGGGAGTGGCAGATCGGCAGCCCCCGCCTCCTGATGGACATCACCGCCGCCCTGTACGACCACCTCGGCGCCGACCGCGTCGCCGCTGCCTGCGCCGCCGTCGACCACTTCGTCCCCGACACGGTGCTCGGCGACTACTCCGGCACCTCCACCGGCGCCAACCGCGTCGACCTGTGCCGCTCCGTCGCCCTGCGCGGCATCCTGGGCCGGGACCCCGCCAAGATCGCCCTGGCGCGCGACGCCCTCTCGCCCGTCTTCCCGTACGTCACCGAGGGCGACGGGCTCTACGCCGACGGCTCGTTCGTCCAGCACACCTGGATCGCCTACTCGGGGACGTACGGCCAGGTCATGCTCGACGGACTGGGCCGGCTGTTCACCCTGCTGGCCGGCTCCGAGTGGGAGGTGACGGACCCGGCCCGGCAGACCGTCCTCGACAGCGTCGAGCGGGCCTACGCGCCCCTGATCCACGACGGCCTGGTCATGGACCTGGTCAACGGCCGTGCGATCAGCAGGGGTTACCTCCAGGGCGACGACCTCCACGTCATGCGCGGCGACCACTTCCACGGGCGGCAGCTCGTCGCCGCCATGGCGGTCCTCGCGGGCGGTGCGGGCGACGCCGAGCGGGAACGCTGGCACGCCCGGATCAAGGGCTGGATCGAGCGCGACACCGTCACCCCGATCCTCACGGCGCCGGAGTTCCGGGCGGCCGACCTCGCCCGGCTGCACGCGATCGCCGACGCGCCCGGCGAGGCCGCCCCCGAACCCGCCGGGCACCACCTCTTCGCCGCCATGGACCGTGCCGTCCACCGCCGCCCCGCCTTCACCGCGGGCCTCGCCATGGCCAGCGACCGCATCGCCCACTACGAGTGCGGCAACGGCGAGAACCCGCGCGGCTGGCACACCGGCGCGGGGATGCTCACCTGGTGGGCCAACGGGACCAGGTCCGACCAGTACACGGACTGGTTCTGGCCCACCGTCGACTGGTACCGGCTGCCCGGCACCACCGTCTCCACCCGGCGCCTGCCCGACCGCGCGGGCGGCGAATGGGGCGGGCCCAGGCCGGACGTGCGCTGGGTCGGCGGCACGACCGACGGCGAGTACGCGGCCGCCGGCCAGCACCTCAAGGGCCTCGGCTCCACCCTCCGGGCGCGCAAGTCCTGGTTCTTCCTCGACGACGCGGTGGTGTGCCTGGGCGCCGGCATCACGTGCGAGGACGGCGTCCCCGTCGAGACGGTCGTCGACAACCGCAACCTGGGGGAGGGCGGCACCCAGATCCTGGTGCGCGGCGGGCGCTGGGCCCACCTGGAGGGCCACGGCGGCTGGATCGTGCCCGAGGGAGAGCTGCGGACCCTGCGCGAGGACCGCACCGGCGCCTGGTCCGACATCAACACCACCAGCACGACCGAGCGCCGCACCCGGCGCTGGCAGACCCTCTGGCTCGACCACGGCACCGACCCGGCCGACGCCGGCTACGTCTACACCGTCATGCCGGGCGCCTCCCTCGCCGCCGTGGCCCGCCGGGCCGCCGACCGCCGTTGGCTGAGGGTCCTCGCCAACGACGGCACCCGCCAGGCGGTGGCCGTCCCCTCCCTCGGCCTCACGGCCGCCAACTTCTGGCAGGCCGGCACGGCGGGCCCGCTCACCGCGACGGCCGGGGCGAGTGTGCTGGTCCGGCGCGGTGGCCGCTCCGCTACCCTCTGCGTGAGCGAACCGCCGCGCACCGGGCAGCCCCTGGAGGTCGTCTGGGAGCACCCGGTGAGCGCGGTGACGCGGGCCGGCGAGACGGTCCAGGTCCTGGAGACGGGCCGCCGACTGCGTCTGCGCGTCACCCCAGGGGTGGTATGTACCACCCATGAATGTGAGGTGACTCTCAGCTGATGAGTTTGTGTAACCTCTACAAGCTCCAGCCCCCCTGAGCAGTCGAAAGAGCTGCATGGGATGGGGATTCTGTTCAGTGCTACCAGGAAAACGGGCCGGAGACTGTACGGAGTCGACGGCTCGCATTCCTTGGTCGGCTTCGTACAGTCACTACATGACCGTTTTGGATGAGGCGCCGGGTGAGCCGACGGACGCGCGCGGGCGAGTGGCCGAGCTGCACGAGATCCGTGCGCAGGCCCTGGCCGGGCCGAGCGAGAAGGCGACGGCGGCGCAGCACGCCAAGGGCAAGCTGACGGCGCGCGAGCGGATCGAGCTGCTCCTGGACCCGGATTCGTTCCGGGAGGTCGAGCAGTTGCGCCGGCACCGGGCGACCGGGTTCGGACTGGAGGCGAAGAAGCCGTACAGCGACGGTGTCGTCACCGGCTGGGGCACGGTGGAGGGCCGCACGGTCTTCGTCTACGCCCACGACTTCCGGATCTTCGGTGGTGCGCTGGGCGAGGCACACGCCACCAAGATCCACAAGATCATGGACATGGCCATCGCGGCCGGTGCCCCACTGGTCTCCCTGAACGACGGTGCGGGCGCCCGCATCCAGGAGGGCGTCTCCGCGCTCGCCGGGTACGGGGGGATCTTCCAGCGGAACACGAAGGCCTCGGGCGTCATCCCGCAGATCAGCGTGATGCTGGGCCCGTGTGCGGGCGGCGCCGCCTACAGCCCGGCGCTGACGGACTTCGTCTTCATGGTCCGCGACACCTCGCAGATGTTCATCACCGGTCCGGACGTGGTCAAGGCCGTCACCGGTGAGGAGATCACGCAGAACGGGCTGGGTGGCGCCGACGTCCACGCCGAGACCTCGGGCGTGTGCCACTTCGCCTACGACGACGAGGAGACCTGCCTCGCCGAGGTCCGCTACCTCCTCTCCCTCCTCCCGCAGAACAACCGGGAGAACCCGCCCCGCGCCGAGTCCGCGGACCCCGCGGACCGCCGCTCGGACGTCCTGCTCGACCTGGTCCCGGCGGACGGCAACCGCCCCTACGACATGGTCAAGGTGATCGAGGAACTCGTCGACGAGGGCGAGTACCTGGAGGTCCACGAGCGCTGGGCCCGCAACATCATCTGCGCCCTGGCCCGCCTCGACGGCCAGGTCGTCGGCATCGTCGCCAACCAGCCGCAGGTCCTGGCGGGTGTGCTGGACATCGAGGCGTCGGAGAAGGCCGCGCGCTTCGTCCAGATGTGCGACGCCTTCAACATCCCGATCGTCACCCTTCTGGACGTACCCGGCTTCCTGCCCGGCGTCGACCAGGAGCACGGCGGAATCATCCGCCACGGCGCCAAGCTGCTGTACGCGTACTGCAACGCCACCGTGCCCCGGATCTCACTCATCCTGCGCAAGGCGTACGGAGGTGCTTACATCGTCATGGACAGCCAGTCCATCGGCGCCGACCTCACCTACGCCTGGCCGACCAACGAGATCGCCGTCATGGGCGCGGAAGGCGCCGCCAACGTCATCTTCCGCCGGCAGATCGCCGATGCCGAGGACCCCGAGGCCATGCGGGCGCGCATGGTCAAGGAGTACAAGTCCGAGCTGATGCACCCCTACTACGCGGCCGAACGCGGCCTCGTCGACGACGTCATCGACCCCGCGGAGACCCGCGAGGTGCTGATCAAGTCCCTGGCGATGCTTCAGACCAAGCACGCCGACCTGCCCTCCCGCAAGCACGGCAACCCGCCGCAGTGACCCGAGGAGCCACCTTCATGTCCCCTGTCGACATCCGCGTCGAGAAGGGCCACGCCGAGCCCGAGGAAGTCGCCGCCATCACGGCCCTCCTCCTGGCCCGCGCCGCCGCCCGCCCCGCCGAGCTCGCCCCGGCCCACGGCGGCGGCCGAGCCCGCGCGGGCTGGCGCCGCCTGGAGCGCGAGCCGGGATTCCGCGCCCCACACAGCTGGCGCTGACCCGAGATACGAGCGAGGCCCCTCCGTCACGGAGGGGCCTCACTCGTTCAGGGGCGCGGGGAACTGCGCGACCAGCCACGTACTACGCGCACCCGGCAACGAAACCGCCCCCTGCAGCCCAGTGGCCGCAGGGGGCGTCGCGCAACCCGGCGCTGACGGGGTGCCTCCCTCACGCTCGGCTTCGCTCGAGCGGGAGGCGCCCCCACCGCCCACCCGTGCCACCCCAGCGGCACGACTGCCCGCAGGCTGAGCGGAGTGCTAACGCAACCGCGCCATCAGCGCGTGCTCCACGAGCGTGATGAGCGCCGACTTCGCGTCGGCCCGGTGCCGCGCGTCCGTGGTGATGATCGGCGTGTCCGGACCGATCTGCAGCGCCTCCCGGACCTCGTCCGGGTTGTACGGCTGCTGCCCGTCGAAGCCGTTGAGCGCGATCACGAACGGCAGCCCGCTGTTCTCGAAGTAGTCGACCGCCGGGAAGCAGTCGGCCAGCCGCCTCGTGTCGACCAGCACGATCGCCCCGATGGCGCCGCGCACCAGGTCGTCCCACATGAACCAGAACCGGTCCTGGCCCGGTGTGCCGAACAGGTAGAGGATCAGGTCCTGGTCGAGCGTGATGGATTTTCGCGGAAGTGGTGGAGCGGGAAGGACCGCCGCTAGAGCTTGCGAAGTCCACTGAGCACCCTTTCGAGCAGTGTCACGTCTGGCTGGCCGCCGGCGCTCTCGTCGCCGCCGGGCTGATGGATGGCGACCAGTCCCGCCTCCGCCAAGTCGGCGACGAGGATCCTGGCCACGCCGAGAGGGATCGCCAGCAGGGCCGAGACCTCGGCCACCGACTTGATCTCCCGGCAGAGGTTGCAGATCCGCTGATGCTCGGGCAACTGTCCCTGCATCTGGTGCGGCTGCGCGGTGGTGTGCACCAGCGCCTCGATGGCGAGCTGGTAACGGGGCCTGGTGCGGCCGCCCGTCATGGCGTACGGGCGCACCAGGGGGTTGTTCGACGCCCCGGCGGGCGCCGGCTCAGGGGTGCGGTGCTGCGGCTGCACGGGTTGGATGCGCGGAGCCTGCGGCTGGTCGTACGGCGAAGGGCCGGGGCCCTGCGGCGCGTACGGCTGCTGGTGGCTCGGTACGGAGGGGTAGCCGTAGCCGTTCGCCGAGCCGTCGCCCTGGCCCTGACCGGGGCCGTACGACCAGTTGCCCGACGACGGACCGCCTGGGGGTGTTGCCACTTCTTCCTCCTCCGACTGCGCCTGGCACCCAACGCTGTGGAGCCGCGTCCCGAAACCTTACGGCCACAGGACACCAAAACGCACCGTCTGTCCTTTAGTTGAGAAGGCTCCCTTGGAGCTCCGCCCGCAGATCGGGGGTCAGGACCGTGCCGGCACGGTCCACCAGGAGGGCCATCTCGTACCCAATGAGACCGATGTCCGCCTCGGGGTGTGCGAGAACCGCGAGGGACGAGCCGTCGGAGATGGACATGATGAAGAGGAATCCGCGCTCCATCTCCACAACCGTCTGGTTCACGCTGCCGCCCTCGAAGATGCGCGAGGCACCCGCGGTCAGCGAGGTCAGACCGGAGGCGACGGCGGCGAGCTGATCGGCTCGGTCGCGGGGGAACCCTTCGGACATCGCCAGAAGGAGTCCGTCGGCGGAGACCACCACCGTGTGGGACACCCCCGGGGTGTTGTCCACGAAGTTGGTGATCAACCAGTTCAGGTTCTGCGCCGCCTGGCTCATCGGGCTCACACTAACGCTCCTGGTTGTAGGTGCTGTCAGGACCACGGTGTTCGTTCCTCGTGTCCTGGCCGTTCGTTTCACTGCCTGCGTTGCGGCCCCGTTCGACGCCGCGCCGCAGGTTGCTCAGCCTGCCCCGGACGTCCTCCGGAGCGCGGGAGACCTGGGGGCCTCCCTGGGGGGTGGTCTCGGCCGCGCCCTCGACCAGGTTGGCCTTGGGCACCCGCCGCGGCAGGCCCGAGGAGGTCACACCGCCCGCCTTGGGCCTGCGCAGCGCCGAAGCCTGCTGCCAGCGGTCGTCGTTGGCCGACCGCCAGGTGTCCTCGCCGCCCGTCCCCGGTGCGGCGGCCGGCGTCTCCCGGCCCACGTGCCCCGCATCGCCCGCGCCGCTCGCGGTGGATCCGCGGCGGGGAAGACCGGCGTCGGTCAGCTCGTGGGCGGCGGAGGAGGCCGGACCCGGACGGTCGAAGCCTACGCGGTCCGCCTCGGTCACGTCAGCGGCCTGGGCGGATTGCGCCGGCGCGGCACTTGCGGGGTACTGGTCCGGATATTCGTTCTGGTACCCGTCCTGCTGCGGCCAGTCGTCCTGGTGGCGGCGCTGCTCGAAGGGCGAGTAGCTCCCGGTCTCCGGCACCCCGCCGTCCGGCGCGTAGTACTGCCCGTCGTACGACGCCTGCTGCGGTTCCTGGTACGCCTGCTGCTGGTCCTGGTACGCCGTCTGCTGGTCGTACCCGCCGTTCACCGGCTCCTGGTAGGCGCCGTTCACCTGCTGCTGGTAGCCGTCGGGCGCCTGGTCCCAGCCCGGCTGCCCTCCGGCGAACCGGTCCTGGAAACCGGTGGCTTCGGGGCTGCCGTTCTCGCCCTGGCCCGCGGGGCCCGGCAGTTCGGGGTGGGCCTGGGCCTCCAGAGCCGCGCGGCGCTCCTCGCGCATCAGCGAGCGGCCGACCGGGTCGAGTTCGCGGATGTCGTCCGGGATCTCGGCGTACCGGCTGTCGTCGAAGCCCAGTTCGGCGGCGGTCCGCATGGGCTGGCCGACCTGCGGGAAGCTCTCGCCCTGGACGTTCTTCTCCGGGATGATCTGCGAGACGGTGAACTCGTCGCGCTGCGGCTGCTGCTCGCCGCCGCCACCGTGGGTGATGGCGTCCGGGAGCATCACCAGCGAGGTGGTGCCCGCCTGCTCGCCGGAGGGGCGGAGCTGGACGCGGATGCCGTGCCGGTCGGAGAGCCGGCCCACCACGAACAGGCCCATGCGCTGCGAGATCGCGGCGTCCACGGTCGGCGGGTTGGCCAGCTTGTGGTTGATGTCCGCGAAGTCCTCGGCGGTCAGGCCGATGCCCTTGTCGTGGATCTCGACCATCACGCGGCCGTCGGGCAGCCGGGTCGCGGTGACGCGGACCTTGGTCTGCGGGGAGGAGAACGTGGTGGCGTTCTCGAGCAGCTCGGCGAGCAGGTGCACGAGGTCGGTCACGGCGCGGCCGTGGATCTCGGCCTCCGGCACGCCCGACAGCTCGATGCGCTCGTACTGCTCCACCTCGGAGGAGGCGGCGCGCAGCACGTCCACCAGCGGCACCGGCTGGTCCCAGCGGCGGCCGGGCTCCTCGCCGGCGAGGACCAGGAGGTTCTCGCCGTTGCGGCGCATGCGGGTGGCCAGGTGGTCCAGCCGGAACAGGTTCTCCAACTGGTCGGGGTCGGCCTCGTTGTTCTCCAGGTCGGTGATCAGGCTCAACTGGCCCTCGATCAGCGACTGGTTGCGGCGCGACAGGTTGGTGAAGATCGCGTTGATGTTGCCCCGCAGCATGGCCTGCTCGGAGGCGAGCCGGACGGCCTCGCGGTGGACCTGGTCGAAGGCGCGGGCGACCTCGCCGATCTCGTCGGTCGAGGTGATCGGGATCGGCTGCACCCGGGTGTCGACCCGGCCGGGGTCGGTGCGCGAGAGCTGGTCGACCAGCATCGGCAGCCGCTGCTCGGCGATGCCGAAGGCGGCGTTGCGCAGTTGGCGCATGGAGCGGCTCATGCCGCGGGCCACCATGCCGGCCAGCACGAACGCGGCGAGCAGTGCGATGACGACCGCGGCACCCGTGATGTAGGCGTCGCGCTCGGCGTCGTCGGCGATCGAGGACGCCTCGGACACCGCCTTGTCCGCGAGGTCCGACTCGATCTTCTGGTACGCGTCGAACTTGAGGGTGTTGACCGCCCACCAGTTTTCCGGCGTGATGCCCTGCCGGGCCAGCTCCGCACGCGCGCCGGTGTCCGTGGAGGTCAGTCCGGCCAGCTCTGAGACCATGGTCGTCGGGTTGGACGGCGGCGCCACGTAGTCCGGGTCCTTGGCCTTGGCCTCCTTGGCCATGGCCGCGCCGTCCTCCTTGAGCTTCGCCTCGGAGTCCTCGAGCTTCTGCGCGTCCGCCTCGGTGCCGCCGCCGATGTACTCCTCGACCGCGATGCGCTCCAGGTAGGCGTACGAGGAGAGGGCGACGCGCTGGCTGGCGAGGTGGCCGGGCTCCGGACCCGGCTTGATCAGCATGTGCATGCCGATGGAGCGCTCCAGGGAGAGCGCGGCCTTGGTCAGGGAGATCGCGTAGACGGTGCGGCCGTAGGAGGTGATGTTGCCGGTGCCCAGACCGAGTTCGTTGGCGAACTCCATCAGGGGGTGGGCGACCCCGGTGTAGCCCTCCTCGGTCTCCACGCCCTTGAGCTTGGAGGTGTACGCCGCCGCACGCAGCGTCTGGAGCTTGGGTTCCTGCTCGCGGAAGACCTTCAGGCGGCGGTCCAGGCCGGCCTTGTGGGGCATGCCCTGGGCCGCCTGGTCGAAGGTGTCGGCCGCCTCGTCGGTGGCCCGGCGGGCCTTGACGACGGTGGCGTCCTTCTCGCCCTTGCCCTGCAGCAGCGGGGCAGCCGTGACGTCGCGCTCGTTGTAGAGGGCGTTGGCGTAGCCGAGGGAGGCCCGGACCAGACGCGCGGTGCTCTCGGCGTCCTCGGCGTCCTGCCAGGTGTCGATCGAGCTCTTCACCTGGAAGCCGCCCATGACGAGGCCGACCAGCACGGGTATGAGCAGGATCGCGTTCAGCCGGGTGGGCACCCGCCAGTTGCGGGGCGTGAAGCGGCCACCGCTCGGCGCGGACTCGGCCTTGGGTTCCGCGGCGGGGGCGGGGGCGGGCGCCGCTGTGCGCGGCGGCGGGGTGAAGTTGCCCCGGGCCGACGGCTCGGGACTGTTCTTGCTTCGCCTCACTCGACCAACAACCTCTCGGCGGTCGGCACCTGTGTCGTGCCGCTGTGTCTCAGAACCCAGACCGTCATCGAGTACGTGCTACTGCTGAGTACGTCTTTGGCCATTGGGCAGTTCTGGCATTCCAGCACGGCGAACAACGCTCTTCCAAACAGTGGAACGCGGGGACGGCGCGTGACGTACGCCCCACGTAAAACGGTCATAAAGAGCGAGGCCCGTCAAAAGACGGGGTGTTCGTGAGCGTAGCGAGACGAGCTGACCGCGTCGCGTGTCGGTACCACCCGATTCCTCTGCCGAAACGTTATGAACAGCGGAGCCGACCGTGTCAAAGGACACAGCCGGCTCCGAATCGTCTACGACAAGTGCCGTAGAACCCTGCCGACTTGGCTGCGGGCGCCCGCGGAGCTACCGCAGGCGGGCCATCAGCGCGTGCTCGACCAGCGTGATCAGTGCCGACTTGGCGTCGGCGCGGTGCCGGGCGTCGGTCGTGATGATCGGGGTGTCGGGACCGATCTGCAGCGCCTCGCGCACCTCGTCGGGCGTGTACGGCTGCTGCCCGTCGAAGCCGTTGAGGGCGACGACGAACGGCAGCCCGCTGTTCTCGAAGTAGTCGACCGCCGGGAAGCAGTCGGCCAGCCGGCGGGTGTCGCAGAGCACGACCGCGCCGATGGCGCCGCGCACCAGGTCGTCCCACATGAACCAGAACCGGTCCTGGCCCGGTGTGCCGAACAGGTAGAGGATCAGGTCCTGGTCGAGCGTGATGGTCAGAGCTTTCGAAGTCCACTGAGCACCCTTTCGAGCAGTGTCACGTCCGGCGCACCGCCGTTGTTCTCGTCTCCGCCGGGCTGGTGGACCGCGACCATCCCGGCCTCCGCGAGGTCCGCGACCAGGATCCGCGCCACGCCGAGCGGCATCGCCAGGAGGGCCGACACCTCGGCCACCGATTTCACCTCGCGGCACAAGTGGCAGATCCGCTGGTGCTCGGGAAGCAGCCCCATGAGCGCTGCCGGGTCGGCCGTCGTACTGATCAGCGCCTCGATGGCGAGCTGATAGCGCGGCCTGGTCCGGCCACCGGTCATCGCGTAGGGACGTACCAGCGGCTGGTCGCCCTCGTCCTCGTACGGCTCCGCGTACGGATCATGAGAGGCGGTGGGCGGGGTCATGAATCCTCCGGGCGGGACAGCAGGTCGGTCAGTCGTGCCGTCTGACGAGGCCGGTGGGGGGATTGTGGCGGCCGGACGGTGATTTGGTAACACGGGTGGTGCCGGGGCCGATCAGTGGAGCAGACTGCCTTGTAGTTCGGCGCGCAGGTCGGGTGTGAGGACCGCGCCCGCGCGGTCGACCAGGAGCGCCATCTCGTAGCCGACGAGGCCGATGTCGCACTCCGGGTGCGCGAGGACGGCCAGGGACGAGCCGTCCGAGACGGACATGAGGAAGAGGAACCCCCGCTCCATCTCCACGACCGTCTGCGCCACGTTGCCGCCCTCGAAGATCCGGGACGCCCCGGCGGTCAGCGAGGTCAGTCCCGAGGCGACGGCCGCGAGCTGGTCGGCGCGGTCGCGAGGGAAGCCCTCGGACATCGCCAGGAGAAGTCCGTCGGCGGACACGACGACGGTGTGGGACACCCCTGGGGTGTTGTCCACGAAATTCGTGATCAACCAGTTGAGGTTCTGTGCCGCCTGGCTCATCGGGCTCAACTAACGCTCCTGCTGGTGAGTGGGCCGCGGGTAGCTGCCGGTCTGGTTGGTACCGGCCTGACGGCCCTGTGCGATTCCCCGACGGAGATTGGTCAGCCGGCCGCGCACGTCGTCGGGCGCACGCGAGACCTGCGGACCGTTCTGGTGCGACTGCTGCTGAGCCGTTCCCGGGACGAGGTTGGCCCGGGGGACCCGGCGCGGGAGGCCGGAGGTGGTGACTCCGCCGGCGGCCGGCTGCCTGACGCGCTCCGCCTGCCGGACGAGGTCGTCGTTCGGCGAGCTGCGCCAGGCCGAGGTGGCCGGCCGCTGCGGGGCCGCCGGGGTCTGGGGCTGGGCGGCCTGCGGCTCCGCCGGTGCCGCGGCCGGGGTCTCCTGCTGGGCCCTCGCCTCGCGGTCGCCGTGGAACCAGTTGGTCTCCAGCGTGTCGTACAGCGGCGTACGCCCGTCACCGGGGCCGGAGGCCGGGGGCAGGGCCCAGTTGTCGCCGGGCCGCTGCTGCGGGGCCGGGGGACGCGGGGCGCCGAAGTCGTTGCCGCCCTGCGTGCCGCCCGCCTGGGGACGCTCGAACTGGCCGGTGTCCGCCGGGTTCTGACGGGACGGCAGGTCGTGCTGCCCGGTCGAGCCGCTGTCGTAGCCCTGGGCGCCGGCGAACGGGTCCGCCGGGGCGGCCGCGCCGTCCGGGGACGCCGGTGCGGGGCGGCCGCCGAAGACGTCCGAGCGGACGAAGGGACCGCCGCCCTGCTGTCCGGCGGCCGGCTCGGGCCGTGCGAACCGGTCGTTGCGCGGGGCCTCCTGGCCGGAGCGGCCCGCGTCGAACTGGTCCTGGCGCTGCTGGTCCTGCCCGAACCGGTCCTGGTCCTGGCCGAACCGGTCCTGGTCCTGCCCGAACCGGTCCTGGCCGAACTGCCCCTGCCCGTACTGGTCCGGGTACTGGTTCTGGCCCTCGTACTGGTTCCGGCCGTCGTACTGGTTCTGGCCGGGGCGGGCGAACTCGCCGGTGTCCTGCGGCTCGTCGCGCCGCGGCGCCGGGGCATCGAAGTCGGGGCGGGCGAACTCGGCCGTGGCGGCGGGGGACTGGGGCTCGCCGAACCGGGGCACCGCCGGCATCTCCGCGGTCGCGCCCGGGCCCTGCCGCTCGTCGAGGCGCGGGGTCAGGTCGGGGCGGGAGCCGTCCGGCTCGTCGTGGCCGCGGGGGGCGTCCAGCGAGGCGCGAGGCACGGGCGGCTGCGCGTTCTCGTCGCTCCAACTCGGCACACGGGGCTGCGGGTTGCCGCCGGGCAGCTCGGCCCGCGGGCCGCCGCGCGGCGGCAGTTGGGGACGACGGCCCTGCTCGGCGTCGCCGTTCGCCCCGCGCTTGTCGCGCTGCGGGGGAGCGGCGGGAGCACGGGTGCCGCCGAACATGTCCTGGCCCTGCGCCTGCGGGGCGTTGTTCCCGGGCGCGTTGCCCTGCGGCGCGTTCATGCCCGCGGCCTGCAGACCCTGCGGGGCACCGGGCGCCTGACCGGCGCCCGCGCCCGCTCCGGCCGGGGCCGGACGGTTCTGCGGTCCCGGACCAGCCGGGGCCTGCGGCCCGCGCGGGCCGCCCGGCCCACCCGGGCGACCGCCCGCGTCCCGCCCGGGCAGCGCGGCCCGCGGTCCCTGACCGGCACCGAGCCGGCCGCCCGGCGCACCGCCGCCGAAGGCACCGCCGCCCTGGCCGCCGCGGCGGGCCGCGGCGACACCGGCGGCCGCCTGCGCGGCGGCCGGACCGCCGGTGCCCCCGCCGGGCTGACCGGGCTTGGGCTGCGGCTTGCGGCCGCCCTGGGCGACGTCGACGGGCAGCATGACCAGCGCGGTCGTGCCGCCGGAGTCGGACGGGCGGAGCTGGATGCGGATGCCGTGACGCTGCGAGAGGCGGCCGACCACGAACAGACCCATGCGGCGGGAGACGGAGACGTCCACGGTGGGCGGCGAGGCGAGCCGCTCGTTGATCGCGGCGAGGTCCTCGGGGGAGAGGCCGATGCCGGTGTCGTGGATCTCGATCAGTACCCGGCCGTCGGGCAGTGCGTGACCGGTGACCTTGACCTTGGTCTGCGGCGAGGAGAACGAGGTCGCGTTCTCCAGCAGCTCGGCGAGCAGGTGCACGAGGTCGTTGACCACGCGGCCGGCGACCTCGGTGCTCGGCACGGACGCCAGCTCGATGCGCTCGTACTGCTCCACCTCGGAGGCGGCGGCACGGAGCACGTCGACCAGCGGCACCGGGCGCGTCCAGCGCCGGCCCGGCTCCTCACCGGCGAGGACGAGGAGGTTCTCGCCGTTGCGGCGCATGCGGGTGGCGAGGTGGTCGAGCTTGAAGAGCGAGGAGAGCTGGTCCGGGTCGGCCTCGCGGGACTCCAGTTCGGAGATGAGCGAGAGCTGGCGCTGGATGAGGCCCTGGGAGCGGCGCGAGAGGTTGGTGAACATCGCGTTGACGTTGCCCCGCAGCAGGGCCTGCTCGGCGGCGAGGCGGACCGCCTCGCGGTGCACGTCGTCGAAGGCGGCGGCCACTCGGCCGATCTCGTCCCGGGAGTGCACACCGACCGACTCCACCGAGGTGTCGACGTCCTGCGGGTCGGTCTCGGAGAGCTGCTTGACCAGCTCGGGCAGGCGGTCCTGGGCGACCTTGGTCGCGGTGTCCTCCAGGCGGCGCAGCGAGCGGATCATGGACCGGGCCACGACGAACGCGCCGACCAGGGAGACGCCGAGCACGAGCAGGATGACGACACCGGAGATGATCGCCTCTTGCTCGGACTCGTTGCGCAGCTCGCGGGCCTGCTGCTCCATGTCCTCCAGCAGCTTCAGCTCGATGTTCTTCATCTGCTGGATCTTGGTGGAGCTGTCGTCCAGCCAGTCCTGGTAGGACCGGGACTTCAGGCTCTCCAGGCCGTGGGTCTTGCTGAGCGCGCGGCCCGCGTACTGGTCGGAGGCCTCGATGACCGGGTTGCCCTCGGTGATCGGCTTGAGCAGGTCTTCGGCACCGTCGCCGTAGATGCTGCTGAAGCTGCGGATCTCGGAGGTCTGGCCCTGGAGCGCGGACTGGGCGTACAGCCGGTCGTTCTCGGTGAGGTCGCCCTTGTCCTTGTTGTTCGCGGGCAGCGCCGCGGCGAGGACGGCGCGCTGGATGGACGCGTACTCCTTGGCCGAGGAGAAGGCCGACAGGGCGCGGGTGCGCTGGATCATGTCGGAGTTGCTGGTCGCCTCCGCCATGTCCTGCGAGAGGTCGAGCAGGTGGGTGATCAGACGGTGGTAGGACTCGACGGTCTGGGTCGAGTTGTCCTTGGCCGTGTACGCCGTGCTGCGGATCTTGGTCAGGTCGTTCAGGTCGCTGGCGATGCCGACGAGGCTGTCCCGGACACCGACGAGCTGGCCGTCCTTGCTCGCCGCGTCGATCTGCTCCGACTTGTCGAGGAAGTTCTTCAGGGCCCGGTCGGTCTGCTCGCGGTCGCCCTTGACGGCGATGGCGCTGGACTTCGAGCCGTGGGCCAGGGGGCCGGCGGACTGGTCGCGCTCCTCCTGGAGCGCGTGCGCCAGCTCGGTGGCCTGCTTGGTCATCTCGGTCAGCAGCTTCATGTTCTCGAGCTGCTGGATGTCGTCGATCGACTGGTTGATGCGCAGCGCGCCGAGCGAGGTCGCCGCGACCACCGGGAGCGCGAGCAGCGACACCAGGCGCGTGGAGATCCGCCAGTTGCGCAGGGCTATTCGCGGGCCCGGGCCGGTCGAGCCCGTGGCCGGCTTGGCGGACGGCTGCTGGCCGGGTGCGGAGGGGTCCGCCGCCTGGCCGACGCGCTCCCCGCCGTCCCCGGGCTGGGTCTGGCCCGGGTTCTGGGCGTGCTGGGGCGAGGAGCTGACGGCCTTGGGGCCAGTCCCGCCCTGCGGCTCCGGCTCCGCCGAAGCGCTGCCATCCCTCTTGAAACGTCCCTGCACTAGCGTCGCAACCTCTGGACCAGGCGCCCGTCCGCGTGAACGGCCGGGCACGGTGTCGGCGTCATGGGGGCGCCCTGAATACGCCCCCGTGGTGGTCGTGAGTGACCGGCGCTGGTTCCCCCTTCTCGCCGCCGCTCGGCGCTGGTGTGCGCCCCCTGTGCGCCGGGTCGATCCTGCGGCGGTCCGTGGAATTCCAGCACAGTGCAGGATCTCCAACAAGGCCCACGGGGCAGGCCGTGAGATACGTGACAGCACGTGAGGGGCGAGTCACCTGTCGTAGAAGATGATCACCCGCAAACCGGACGTATGTGCGCGAGTCGCCGAGGTGGGGGCGGTGTCCCAGTCGCCATGATCAGCAGCGGAATGATGGCTTCAGGCGTGCAATGTCGGTTTCGTCGGAGTGGCATCGGTGTCTCAATTGACCGGTTTGACCCTTGATAAGTGAGGAAACTCACACCCTGTTCGTGGACTCGCCGGCGGCCGCCGGGGAATCGCGTGTTTAGCCTGACGCTTTACAGAGAAGGCAAAACCGACAACCCGCGCCCCCGCAGAGGCTTTCCGCGCCTTCGGGGCGCCCGGAAACGACAGGGCCTCGTACAACCGTGAAGACGACGATGATGTTCCACAAGACCGCCAACCCGCGACGCACGACGCTGGCGCACCTCAAGGACGCCGACGACCTGCGGGCGCCGGAGCAGCCGGAGCACGCCGTCGAGCTCCCCGCGCAGACCGCCAACCCCCGCCGCACCATCCTCATGGAGCTGCCGGCCACCGCCTCCGCGGAGTAGCACGGCGCGCCACCGAGCACGTCCGGCGGCGCCGACGGCCCCCGAGGGGCTGCCCGGCGGTGCGGGCCCACCGCGATAGCCTGGAGCGTCAGACTCCAGCCAGCTCAGTCAAGGGGCCAAGCAACCCGTGCGCATCGCCAGGTTCTCCATCGACGGGAACGTCGCCTTCGGCGCGGTCGAGGGCGACCAGCCGGACCAGCTCGTCCTCGACATCATCAAGGGCATCCCGTTCGCGGACCACGAGCTCTCCGGCACCAGGGTGCCCCTGAGCAAGGTGCGGCTGCTGCCGCCGGTACTCCCCAACAAGGTCGTGGCCTTCGGCCGCAACTACGCCGAGCACGCCCGTGAACTCGGCAACGAGGTGCCCGACGCCCCGTTCGCCTTCTTCAAGCCGTCCACCTCCGTGATCGGCCCCGGTGACCCCGTCCAGTACCCCTCCTTCAGCGAGGAACTGCACCACGAGGCCGAACTGGCCGTCGTCATCGGCCGCATGTGCCGCGAAGTCCCGCGCGAGCGCGTCAAGGACGTGATCTTCGGTTACACCTGCGCCAACGACATCACCGCCCGCGACGTGCAGCGCCGCGAGAAGCAGTGGGCCAGGGCCAAGGGCTTCGACTCCTCCTGCCCGCTCGGCCCCTGGGTGGAGACCGACCTGGACCCGAGCGACCTGACCATCCAGCTGACGGTCAACGGCGGCCAGCGCCAGCTCGGCCGCACCAGCGAGATGATCCACTCCATCGAGGATCTGATCGTCAACATCTCCGAGGCGATGACGCTGCTCCCCGGTGACGTGATCCTCACGGGCACCCCGGCCGGCGTCGGCCCCCTCAACGTCGGCGACGAGGTCGCCGTCACCATCGAAGGCATCGGCACTCTCACCAACAAGGTTGTCAAGCGTGGCTAGCGCATCCGACTCCCCCGTACGCGTCCGTTTCTGTCCGTCCCCCACCGGCAACCCCCACGTGGGCCTGGTCCGCACCGCCCTGTTCAACTGGGCCTTCGCGCGCCACCACCAGGGCACGCTGGTCTTCCGCATCGAGGACACCGACGCGGCCCGCGACTCCGAGGAGTCGTACCAGCAGCTCCTGGACTCGATGCGCTGGCTGGGCTTCGACTGGGACGAGGGCCCCGAGGTCGGCGGCCCGCACGCGCCGTACCGCCAGTCGCAGCGCATGGAGATCTACCGGGACGTCGCGCACAAGCTCCTGGACGCCGGCCACGCCTACCGCTGCTACTGCTCCCAGGAGGAGCTGGACGCCCGTCGCGAGGCCGCCCGCGCCGCCGGGAAGCCCTCCGGCTACGACGGCCACTGCCGCGACCTGAGCGACGCGCAGGTCGAGGAGTACCGGGCGCAGGGCCGTGAGCCCATCGTCCGCTTCCGGATGCCCGACGAGGCGATCACCTTCACGGACCTGGTCCGCGGCGAGATCACGTACCTCCCGGAGAACGTCCCGGACTACGGCATCGTCCGCGCCAACGGAGCGCCGCTGTACACGCTCGTCAATCCGGTCGACGACGCCCTGATGGAGATCACCCACGTCCTGCGCGGCGAGGACCTGCTCTCCTCCACCCCGCGCCAGATCGCCCTGTACAAGGCGCTGATCGAGCTGGGCGTCGCCAAGGAGATCCCCGCCTTCGGCCACCTGCCGTACGTCATGGGCGAGGGCAACAAGAAGCTCTCCAAGCGCGACCCGCAGTCCAGCCTCAACCTCTACCGCGAGCGCGGCTTCCTCCCCGAGGGCCTGCTCAACTACCTCTCCCTGCTCGGCTGGTCGCTCTCCGCCGACCAGGACATCTTCACGGTCGAGGAGATGGTCGCCGCCTTCGACGTCACCGACGTCCAGCCCAACCCGGCGCGCTTCGACCTCAAGAAGTGCGAGGCGATCAACGCCGACCACATCCGCCTCCTGGAGATCAAGGACTTCGCCGAGCGCTGCCGCCCCTGGCTGAAGGCCCCCGCCGCGCCCTGGGCGCCGGAGGACTTCGACGAGGCCAAGTGGCAGGCGATCGCGCCGCACGCGCAGACGCGTCTGAAGGTCCTCTCCGAGATCACCGACAACGTCGACTTCCTGTTCCTGCCGGAGCCCGTCTTCGACGAGGCGAGCTGGACGAAGGCGATGAAGGAGGGCTCGGACGCGCTCCTGAGCACGGCCCGCGAGAAGCTGGACGCCGCCGACTGGACGTCCCCGGAGTCCCTCAAGGAGGCCGTCCTGGCCGCCGGCGAGGCCCACGGCCTCAAGCTCGGCAAGGCCCAGGCCCCCGTCCGCGTCGCCGTCACCGGCCGCACGGTCGGCCTGCCCCTCTTCGAGTCCCTGGAGGTCCTGGGCAAGGAGAAGGCACTGGCGCGCATCGACGCGGCCCTGGCCCGCCTCGCGGCGTAACCGGCAGCACCCGTGAAGGGCGGCGTCCGCACGGACGCCGCCCTTTCTCGTACCCCGCCCGGCCCTTCCGACCGGCGCCGTCGCCGAGGCGCCCGCACACTGACGGCATGCGCCGCGAGGACATCGACCCACGCTTCTTCGGGGACCGCCTGGCCTACAACCGGGCCGTTCTCGTGGAGCACCCCCGGCGCTGGCTCGTGGTCGCCGGCCACGAGGCCCGCGACGGCGAGGGCGGCATCGCCGCCGTGGGCGACGTCCCCGGCCAGCTCCGCCTGACCTTCCGGCGTCTGGCCGAGACGCTGGCCAAGGCCGGGTTCGCCCTGAGCGACCTCGTCCAGATCCGGATCCTCACCGTCGACATCCAGGCCGTCACGGCCCACTACGACGCCGTCCTGGACGAACTGGCCGCCGCCGACTGCCGCCCCGCGAGCCTCCTGGCCGAGGTCCGCGCCCTGTCCGACCCGCGGATGCTGGTCGAGATCGAGGGGCTGGCCGTGCAGTAGGCGCCGCCTCCGCCGACTCCACGGCGCCCGCCGCCCACACGCCCTAGGCTGGCCCCATGCCGATCCAAGCCGTGGTCTGGGACGTCGACGACACGCTCTTCGACTACACCACCGCCGACCGCGAGGGCATGCGTGCCCACCTGGTCGCCGAGGGGCTGCTGGCCGGGTACGGCTCGGCCGAGCAGGCGCTCGTGCGCTGGCGGGAGATCACCGACCGGCAGTGGGCCCGCTTCGCCGCGGGCGAGGTGGACTTCGTCACGCAGCGGCGCGACCGCACCCGGGTCTTCCTGGACCGGCCCGGGCTGACGGACGCCGAGGCCGACGACTGGTTCCAGCGGTACGTCACCCACTACGAGGCCGCCTGGTCCCTCTTCCCGGACGTGCTGCCCGTCCTGGACGCCCTCGCCGGCAGCCACCGGCACGCCGTGCTCTCCAACTCCAGCCTCACCGTCCAGGACCGCAAGCTGCGCGTCCTCGGCGTGCACGACCGCTTCGAGGCCGTGCTGTGCGCCGCCGAGCTGGGCGTGTCCAAGCCGGACGCCGGGGCCTTCCTCGCGGCCTGCGACGCCCTCGGTCTCGCCCCGGCCGAGGTCGCCTACGTCGGCGACCACCCGGAGATCGACGGACGCGGCGCGGCCGACGCCGGGCTGCTCTCCGTGTGGATCGACCGGGGCGGCGCCCGCGCGGCCGTCGACCCGCCCTCCGGCGGCCGCCGTATCGCCTCGCTCTCCGAACTTCCCGCGCTCCTCGGCGCCGATACCCGTTTTGGAGCCCCGTCCACCTTCGGGTAATGTTCTTCCTGCGCCGCCGGAGAGCGGGCCGTAGGGCCGGGAACCGGAAGCGCAACGCTAGAACAAGATCCCCTCCGGGGCTTGCGTTCCAGTGGCCTATGGTGTAATTGGCAGCACGACTGATTCTGGTTCAGTTAGTCTTGGTTCGAGTCCAGGTAGGCCAGCTCGCAGAGCTTATCTGCACCGCGGAGCACATCCGCAAAGCCCCCGTTGTGTAGCGGCCTAGCACGCCGCCCTCTCAAGGCGGTAGCGCCGGTTCGAATCCGGTCGGGGGTACAGATCCTTCCCGCGAGGACAGTTCGGGTCGCTCCCGCTGTCTTCGATGCAGGATCGCTAGGGCCCCCGTTGTGTAGCGGCCTAGCACGCCGCCCTCTCAAGGCGGTAGCGCCGGTTCGAATCCGGTCGGGGGTACGAACTGGTCTAAACCACATTGGTCTATGGTGTAATTGGCAGCACGACTGATTCTGGTTCAGTTAGTCTAGGTTCGAGTCCTGGTAGACCAGCTCGGATCTGCGGCGGAAGAGCATTCGACGCCCGCAAGATCCACGCCCCCGTTGTGTAGCGGCCTAGCACGCCGCCCTCTCAAGGCGGTAGCGCCGGTTCGAATCCGGTCGGGGGTACTCGAAGTCCGAAGGGGGCTTCCGCTCAAGCGGAAGCCCCCTTCGGCGTTCGTCCGGCGCCTACTCGATGCCGTACCGCCGCGCCGACTCCTCCTCCTGCGCCAGCCGGTGCAGGGCCCGCAGCACCGGCTGGAAGAGCACCGCGGAGGCGACCGCCATCTCGACCTGCTCCGCCTCGGAGGCGTGGGTCTCCATGAAGTCCAGCTCCCGCCGGGCCACCTCCATCATCAACGCTCCGTACGGCGCCATCAGTTCGGCGTCCCACGGGTAGTCGAGCCGGCGCAGCGCGGCCACCGCCACCACCAGGGAGCGGTGCACGGGGGAGAGCGGGGCCATCTCCCGGGCCGTCCCCCAGCCCAGCAGCTCCAGCAGCCGGTCCACCTCGGTGCGCGCGGCGGCCACCGCCGGATCGGCCTCGTCCGGCTCGGCGTCCTGCGGCAGCGCCCACAGGGCCGCCCCCAGCCGGACGGTGCGGCCCAGGGACTCGTCGTCGACGTGGCCCAGCACCTCCCGGGCCGTGGCCACCGGTACCTTGCCGACCTGGATCAGCGCCCGCACCAGCCGCAGCCGGCGCAGGTGGCCCTCGTCGTACTCGGCGGTGGTCGCGTTGATCTGCCGGCCGGGCGGCAACAGGCCTTCCCGCAGGTAGTACTTGATCGTCGCGGTGGAGACCCCGCTGCGCTTGCTCAGGTCGGCCAGTCGCATCCCTTGCGCCCTTCCTCGGACATCGAACACTATCGGAGGGGCACTACTTGGAGAGTGCCGCTCACCAACACGGGGAGGCGTCATGCCGGGCAAGGCCGCGACCGCGACCCGCACCACCGCCGCCGCCGAGGGGGACGTGACCGTCCTGCTCATCGGCATGCGGATCAACCACTTCTGGGCCGTGCACCACTGGCTGCCGGTCATCCTCGCCATGCCGCGCATGCTCCGCGAGCTGGCGAAGGACCCGGAGCGCGGACTCCTGAACCACGTCCTGCTGACGGCCTCGCCGCGGACGTACTACGTCGTCCAGTACTGGGAGTCCAAGGAGAAGCTCTACGCGTACGCCGACTCGCCCGGCACCGTCCACCACCGGGTGTGGGCGGTCGTCAACGGCAAGGAGCGCCAGGGCAAGGTGCGCGGGCACGTGGGTCTGTGGCACGAGGCGTACGTCGTGCCCGAGGGGTCGTACGAGTCGATCTACGCCGACATGCCCGCGTTCGGGCTCGCGGCGGCGCACGGACAGGTGCCGCTCGAACGACGGGGCAGGCGCGCCCGGGACCGCTTCGCGTACCGGTCGCGGAGCGGGGCGGGGGAGCGGGCGCGCAAGCGTGTGCTCCCCCGGGGAGAGGTCCCGGACGGGGACTGACCCAGAACGGCGCGGGGCCCGCCGCGGCGTTGAGGCGGGCCCGTGACCGGTCGGAGGTGTCCTGGGCGGTCAGCCGTTGCGGCGCAGCGCCTCGGAGAGGCGGCCGGCGGCGTCGATGATGGCCTGCGCGTGCATGCGGCCGGGGTGGCGGGTGAGGCGCTCGATGGGGCCGGAGACGGACACGGCGGCCACCACGCGGTTGGACGGGCCGCGCACCGGCGCGGACACCGACGCGACTCCGGGCTCGCGCTCGCCGATGGACTGGGCCCAGCCGCGGCGCCGCACGCCGGACAGCGCCGTCGCCGTGAACCGGGCGCCCTGGAGGCCGCGGTGGAGGCGCTCGGGCTCCTCCCAGGCCATCAGGATCTGCGCCGAGGAGCCGGCCTTCATGGTGAGCGTGGAGCCGACCGGGACCGTGTCCCTGAGGCCGGACAGGCGCTCGGCCGCGGCCACGCAGATGCGCATGTCGCCCTGGCGGCGGTAGAGCTGGGCGCTCTCGCCGGTGACGTCGCGCAGGTGGGTGAGGACCGGGCCGGCCGTCGCGAGCAGGCGGTCCTCGCCGGCCGCCGCCGCCAGCTCGGCCAGGCGCGGGCCGAGAATGAAACGGCCCTGCATGTCGCGCGCCACCATGCGGTGGTGTTCCAGCGCCACGGCCAGGCGGTGGGCCGTGGGTCGTGCCAGTCCGGTCGCACCGACCAACCCCGCGAGGGTGGCCGGGCCGGACTCCAGAGCGCTCAGGACGAGGGCCGCCTTGTCCAGAACGCCGACGCCGCTACTGTTGTCCATGCAACGATACTCCCGTCTCACTCTGTGAAACGCAAGTTCAATTTTCCGTGGAACCCGCCACTCTGGAAGGCACGAAGTCACAACGGCCCGTGACGAGAGGGCCTGGTGGCGGCTGCCCGGAAACACAGGGGTGCGGGCACCGCTTCCCCAAGATCACTAGTTGGGTCGGCGCTTCGCCGCCGACCGAAGGGAAAGCGATGGGTAGGACACTCGCGGAGAAGGTCTGGGACGACCACGTCGTCCGGCGCGCCGAGGGCGAGCCCGACCTCCTCTTCATCGATCTGCACCTGCTGCACGAGGTGACCAGCCCACAGGCCTTCGACGGCCTCCGCAAGAGCGGCCGCCCGGTGCGGCGGCTCGACCTGACCATCGCCACCGAGGACCACAACACCCCGACGCTCGACATCGACAAGCCCATCGCGGACCCGGTCTCCCGGGCCCAGCTGGAGACGCTGCGCAAGAACTGCGCGGAGTTCGGCGTCCGGCTGCACCCGCTGGGCGACGTCGAGCAGGGCGTGGTGCACGTGGTCGGTCCCCAGCTCGGCCTGACCCAGCCCGGCACCACCGTGGTCTGCGGCGACTCGCACACCTCCACGCACGGCGCCTTCGGCGCGCTGGCGTTCGGCATCGGCACCTCCCAGGTCGAGCACGTGCTGGCCACCCAGACGCTGCCCATGACCCGCCCCAAGACCATGGCGATCACCGTCAACGGCGAACTGCCCGACGGTGTCACGGCCAAGGACCTGATCCTGGCGATCATCGCGCGGATCGGCACCGGCGGCGGCCAGGGCTACATCCTGGAGTACCGCGGCGAGGCCATCGAGAAGCTCTCGATGGAGGCCCGTATGACCATCTGCAACATGTCGATCGAGGCCGGCGCCCGCGCGGGCATGATCGCCCCCGACGAGACCACCTTCGCCTACCTCCAGGGCCGCCCGCACGCGCCCCGGGGCGCCGACTGGGACGCGGCGGTCGCCTACTGGAAGACGCTGCGCACGGACGACGACGCCCAGTTCGACGCCGAGGTGGTCATCGAGGCCGCCGAGCTGGCCCCGTTCGTCACCTGGGGCACCAACCCCGGCCAGGGCGCGCCGCTTTCCGCCGCCGTCCCCGACCCGGCCTCGTACGAGGACGCCTCGGAGCGCCTCGCCGCCGAAAAGGCCCTGGAGTACATGGGCTTGGAGGCGGGCCAGCCGCTGCGCTCCATCCGGGTGGACACCGTCTTCGTGGGCTCCTGCACCAACGGCCGCATCGAGGACCTGCGCGCCGCCGCCGAGATCGTCCGGGACCGCAAAGTCGCCGACGGCGTACGCATGCTGGTCGTGCCGGGCTCCGCGCGGGTCGGTCTGCAGGCCGTCTCCGAGGGCCTGGACGTGGTCTTCAAGGAGGCCGGCGCCGAATGGCGGCACGCGGGCTGCTCGATGTGCCTGGGCATGAACCCGGACCAGCTCGCCCCCGGTGAGCGCTCCGCGTCCACCTCCAACCGCAACTTCGAGGGGCGCCAGGGCAAGGGCGGCCGCACCCACCTGGTGTCGCCGCAGGTCGCGGCCGCGACGGCGGTCCTGGGCCACCTCGCCTCCCCGGCCGACCTGTCCGCCGCCGACGTCCCCACGCCCGCTGGAGTCTGAGAGTCATGGAAGCGTTCACCAAGCACACCGGCCGGGCCGTCCCGCTGCGCCGCAGCAACGTCGACACCGACCAGATCATCCCCGCCCACTGGCTCAAGAAGGTGACGCGGGACGGGTTCGAGGACGGGCTGTTCGAGGCCTGGCGCAAGGACCCGGAGTTCGTGCTCAACCGGCCCGAGCGCGAGGGCGCCACGGTGCTGGTCGCGGGTCCCGACTTCGGCACCGGCTCCTCCCGCGAGCACGCCGTCTGGGCACTGCAGAACTACGGCTTCAAGACCGTGATCTCCTCCCGCTTCGCCGACATCTTCCGCGGCAACTCTCTGAAGAACGGCCTGCTCACGGTGGTCCTCGACCAGAAAACCGTGGACGCGCTGTGGGAGCTGGTGGAGCAGGACCCCCAGGCCGAGATCACGGTCGACCTGGAGGCCCGCGAGGTCCGCGCCGAGGGCGTCACCGCCTCCTTCGAGCTGGACGAGAACTCCCGCTGGCGGCTGCTGAACGGGCTGGACGACATCTCGATCACCCTCCGCAACGAGGACGAGATCGCCGCGTACGAGGCCGGTCGCCCCTCGTTCAAGCCGCAGA
Source organism: Streptomyces sp. NRRL F-5650 (assembly GCF_000721365.1). Lineage (NCBI taxonomy): Bacteria > Bacillati > Actinomycetota > Actinomycetes > Kitasatosporales > Streptomycetaceae > Streptomyces > Streptomyces sp. NRRL F-5650. The sequence goes on from NZ_JOGV01000011.1 coordinate 130,732, forward strand.
CCCTCCAGGTCTGATCCGGCCGGGCCCAGGGGACTCCCCGAGGCCCGGCAAGGTCGAGTTTCGGCCACCCAACCTCCGCGCCGTACCCCCGATCAGCCCGATCGGGGGTACGGCCGTTTTCGGATCCGGGTGAGTCCGCCCGTGACCAGCGGGACGCGCAACTTCCCACGTTAGAGCCGTGGTTGATGGGGTACTCAAGCTCGCGAGGACCGGTTTCAGGATGCGCCGAAAGGGCCGTCCGGGGCGGCAGTTGCCCCCTGCGCAGGCGACAACTCGCCCCAGATGGCACAATCTGTGCATGGAACACGACGGCCAACTCGAGCTCTATACGGCGGTCGCGGTCCGGCTCAAGGAAGCGCACACAAGAGTGCGCGCACTGCAAGTCCCGGAGGGCGTACGGATGGCGCTGACCCGGAAGCTGCTGGTCATTACGGCCGCGGCCAAACACGATCTCGCCGGTGCGGCAGGGCGCCTGGATCGGTTCGTCGCCGACCTCGACGCGGGCCGAATCCCCGAAGAGGACGGCTGAACCGGCCGGACCGCCCGAGTCCGTTGCGGCACAAGGGTGATTAGCCCGTTTCGTGTTTGATTTGCGGTATATATCTGCCTAACGTGCGAAAAAGCTTGAACACATTCGTTCTGGCGATGTCTCCGAAGGGGAAGACGTGAACAAGGCGCAGCTCGTAGAAGCGATTGCCGACAAGCTGGGCGGCCGGCAGCAGGCCGCCGACGCTGTCGACGCGGTCCTGGACGCCCTCGTCCGTGCCGTCGTCGCGGGCGACCGGGTCTCGGTCACCGGCTTCGGTTCTTTCGAGAAGGTCGACCGCCCCGCCCGTTACGCCCGCAACCCGCAGACGGGTGAGCGGGTTCGGGTCAAGAAGACCTCCGTGCCGCGCTTCCGCGCGGGCCAGGGCTTCAAGGACCTGGTGAGCGGCTCGAAGAAGCTTCCGAAGAACGACATCGCGGTCAAGAAGGCCCCCAAGGGCAGCCTGTCCGGCCCGCCGCCCACCATCTCCAAGGCCGCGGGCAAGAAGGCCGCCGCCAAGAAGGCCACGGGCGCGGCGAAGAAGACCACGGGCGCGGCCAAGAAGACGTCTGCGGCGGCGAAGAAGACCACCGCGAAGAAGACCACCGCGAAGAAGACCACCGGCGCCGCGAAGACGACGGCGAAGAAGACCACCGCCAAGAAGTCCGCCGCCAAGAGCACCACGGCGGCCGCGAAGAAGACCGCCGCCAAGAAGGCCCCGGCCAAGAAGGCGACCGCCAAGAAGGCCCCGGCCAAGAAGTCGACGGCCCGCAAGACCACCGCCAAGAAGGCCACCGCCCGCAAGAAGTAGGCAGCAGGCAGATACGAGCAGCACCAGCAGGCGAACGGGCACAGGGCACTCACGCGCCGGGCCGGACTCCCTCTCGGAGTCCGGCCCGCGGCGTGTCCGGGGCCGCCGCCGGGAGCGCCCCGCGGATCAGAACGTCTGCAGCGTCACCAGCGTGATCCGGCGCTCCGTCCCCTCGGTTCCGCCCGCCGCCTCGGCTCCGTCCTCGCCCTCGACCTCGATGCGCACCCGCTGCCCGGGCCGCAGCAGCCTGAGGCCCCCCGCGTCGAACGCCGCCGCGTCGAAGGGCACCGCCGTGCCGTCGTCGAGCAGCACCTGCCCGCTGCGGCTCACGGGGTCGTACGTGTACGCGGTCGCCTGCATGCGCGCAGCCTACTGCCCGGCGATCAGCAGCCGCGCCGCCACCGCGGCCGTACGGGGGCCCACGCCCAGCGCCAGCGCGGAGCGCAGATCAGCGCCGGTGTCGACGTCCTGGCGTACGGAATCCACCGCGTCGAGGCGCAGTTCCACCGCGCCGGACCGACGATGGCGGGCCCGTGAATCGGTACCGAAGGCGGGGGCCAGAGGCAGCCCCGGGGCCACGGCCAGCAAGGTGGTGCCGATTCCGGCCGCGTCCGGGAGAAAAGCGCGCGGGAATTGCCCGGCCGCGGCCAGTACCCGGGTCAATTCCGCCGGCCGGAGCGCGGGGAGATCGGCATTGAGCGCGGCCACCGGGCTTTGCGGACGGCTCGCCCTTACCACGGCCGCTCCGTGCGTCAGCGCGGCGTTCAGGCCGCCGCCGGCCTCCTCGGGGACGATGCCCGCGCCGAGCGCCGCGAGCTGCCGTGCGGCGTCCGCGTCGTCCGTGACGACTGCCACATCCGCCACCGTCGGGCAGGCCAGCGCGGCTGCCACGGTGTCCTGCGCGAACGCCAGCGCCAGCCCCGGCCGCACCCCGTCGTCCGCGGTGTCCGCCAGCCTGCTCTTGGCCCGGGCGAGGGGCTTCACGGGTACGACCAAGGTCCACTGCACGGGGGTTCCGTCCTTCTCTCGTCGCCGTCATTGTCACCTGCGAGACCTGGCGGTTCACTCTTCGGGGCGTACGGTGTTCTCGACAGACGGACGGCCCGGGGCGACACTTGTCCGGCCCCAGGCCCAGGAGGAAAGGTGTCAGCGTGCCCCGCCGCAGAATCGGCTTCTGGTACCGCTTGGCCGCGGTGATCTGCAAACCGCCGCTGGTGGTTCTGATCAAGCGGGACTGGCGGGGAATGGAGAACATTCCGGCCGAGGGTGGATTTATCACCGCCGTGAACCACAATTCGCACGTCGACCCCTTCGCGTACGCGCACTACCAGTACAACACCGGACGCGTCCCGCGATTCCTGGCGAAGAGCGGCCTTTTCAAGAAGGGCTTCGTCGGCGCCGCGATGCGGGGGACCGGGCAGATCCCCGTCTACCGCGAGAGCACGGACGCGCTGAGCGCCTTCCGCGCCGCGATCGACGCCGTGGAGCGCGGTGAGTGCGTCGCGTTCTACCCCGAGGGCACCCTCACCCGCGACCCGGACGGCTGGCCGATGACCGGCAAGACCGGTGCCGCGCGCGTCGCCCTGCAGACCAAGTGCCCGGTGATCCCGGTCGCCCAGTGGGGCTGCAACGAACTGCTGCCGCCGTACGCCAAGAAGCCGAACCTCCTGCCGCGCAAGACCCACCAGGTACTCGCCGGCCCGCCGGTGGACCTGTCGCGGTTCTACGGCCGGGAGATGACCGCGGAGGTGCTGAAGGAGGCCACCGAGGTCATCATGGCCGCCGTCACCCGCCAGCTCGAGGAGATCCGCGGCGAGAAGGCACCCGAAACCCCCTACGACCCGCGCCGCGAGCGGATCGAACAGCGGCGCCGCACGCAGGCCCAGGCGCGGGCGCAGTCGGCGCCGCCACGGACGCACGGAACGCAGGCAGAAGGGCAGAGCACGTGAGCAAGCCGGTCAAGGCGGCCGTCTTCGGCACCGGATCCTGGGGCACCGCCTTCGGCACGGTCCTCGCCGACGCGGGCTGCGACGTCACCCTGTGGGGGCGCCGCGCCGCACTCGCCGACGCCGTCAACTCCACCCGCACCAACCCGGACTACCTGCCCGGCGTGGAACTCCCCGAGAACCTGCGGGCCACCACCGACGCCGCCGAGGCCGCGCGGGACGCCGACTTCACCGTCCTCGCCGTCCCCTCCCAGACGCTGCGCGCGGGACTCGCCGACTGGACGCCGCTGCTGGCGCCCGGCACCGTCCTGGTCTCGCTCATGAAGGGCGTCGAACTCGGCTCCGCGATGCGGATGAGCGAGGTGATCGGGGACGTCGCCAAGGTCGGCCCCGAGCGCATCGCCGTGGTCACCGGCCCCAACCTGGCCCGTGAGATCGCCTCGCGCATGCCCGCGGCCGCCGTGGTCGCCTGCCCCGACGAGTCCGTCGCCCAGCGCCTCCAGACCGCCTGCCACACACCGTACTTCCGCCCCTACACCAACACCGACGTCGTCGGCTGCGAACTGGGCGGCGCCGTGAAGAACGTGATCGGCCTCGCGGTCGGCATCGCGGACGGCATGGGCCTGGGCGACAACGCCAAGGGCTCGCTCATCACCCGCGGCCTCGCCGAGACCACCCGCCTCGGGGTCGCGCTCGGCGCCGACCCGCTGACCTTCGCCGGACTCGCCGGGCTCGGCGACCTGGTGGCGACCTGCTCCTCGCCGCTGTCGCGCAACCACACCTTCGGCACCAACCTCGGCAAGGGCATGACCCTGGAGGAGACCATCGCGGTCACCAGGCAGACCGCCGAGGGCGTCAAGTCCTGCGAGTCCGTGCTGGACCTGGCCCGCAGGCACGGCGTCGACATGCCGATCACCGAGACGGTCGTCGCCATCGTGCACGAGGGCAAGTCGCCGGTGGTCGCGGTGAAGGAACTGATGTCGCGCAGCGCGAAGCCGGAACGACGCTGAGCGACGCCGTCCGGCGCCCGGCGGAAACCGGGCGCCACGCGGCCCCGCCGACGCTGTCTCACGGCACACCGGGCGGGTACTCTCGACGCGATATGAGCACCGAGAACCTCCCCCAGAGCCCTGAGACGAGCCCTCAGCGGCCGCCGCGCAAGCCGCGTGTGGCCGTCGTGTTCGGCGGGCGCAGCTCCGAACACGGGATCTCCGTGGTCACGGCCGGCGCCGTCCTCGCGGCCATCGACCGGACGCGCTACGACGTCCTGCCGATCGGCATCACCCGGGACGGCCGCTGGGCCCTCACCGCCGACGAACCGGAACGCATGGCGATCTCCGAACGCCGTACGCCCGACGTCGAGGAACTGGCCGAGTCGACCGAGGGCGGCGTGCTGCTGCCCGTCGACCCCGCCAGCCGCGAGGTCGTCTACAGCGAACCCGGCTCGGTGCCCAAGGCGCTCGGCGAGGTCGACGTCGTCTTCCCGGTGCTGCACGGTCCCTACGGCGAGGACGGCACCCTCCAGGGCCTGCTGGAGCTGTCCGGTGTGCCCTACGTCGGCGCGGGCGTGCTCGCCTCGGCCGTCGGCCAGGACAAGGAGTACATGAAGGCGGTCTTCGCCTCCTACGGGCTCAAGGTCGGCCCGTACGTGGTGGTCCGGCCCCGGGAGTGGGAGCAGGACCGTTCCGGCGCCCGCAGGAAGATCGTGGACTTCGCCGGGGAGCACGGCTGGCCGCTGTTCGTGAAGCCCGCGCGCGCGGGTTCCTCGATCGGCATCACCAAGGTCGACGGCCTCTCCGGCCTCGACGAGGCGATCGAGGAGGCCCGGCGCCACGACCCGAAGATCCTGGTCGAGGCGGCGCTGCGGGGCCGGGAGATCGAGTGCGGGGTGCTGGAGTTCGAGGACGGCCCCCGGGCCTCCGTCCCGGCCGAGATCCCGCCGCCCTCGGAGCACGCGTACTACGACTTCGAGGCCAAGTACATCGACTCCACCCCCGGCATCGTGCCGGCGCCGCTCACGGCCGAGGAGACCGCCGACGTCCAGCGGCTGGCGGTGGCGGCCTTCGACGCGGCCTCCTGCGAGGGGCTGGTGCGCGCGGACTTCTTCCTCACCGAGGAAGGAGAGTTCGTCATCAACGAGATCAACACCATGCCGGGCTTCACGCCGATCTCCATGTACCCGCAGATGTGGCAGGCCAGTGGCGTGAGCTACCCGGAGCTGGTGGACCGGCTGGTCCAGGCGGCGCTGCGGCGGTCCACGGGACTGCGCTGACGCCTCCCGGCCCGCCGCACCCGCCCGTCCGCCATGGAGAAGGCGATCCCCTGGGGGTCGCCTTCTCGCAGTATGATCAGCGGGTTTTCAGGGCGGGTGGAGAGGGTGCTAGAGATGGACGACCGGACAGGTCAGGGTGCGGGTGATGCCGTCCACTTGCTGGACCCTCGCGACCACCATGCGACCCAGTTCGTCGACGGTGTCGGACTGCGCGCGGACGATGACGTCGTAGGGTCCTGTCACGTCCTCGGCCTGGATCACGCCAGGGAGACTGCTGATCGTCTCGGCGACGGCCGACGCCTTGCCGACCTCCGTCTGGATCAGGATGTACGCCTGTACCACGGAACCTCCAGAGCGGCCACGAGGATCATGTGGGGAAAAGGAACGCCACGGTATCGCGTAGCCGCTCTCCGCGGGGAGACCCGCGGGCCGAGGGCCTGCGCGTCGGGGTGCCGGAGGGACACGAGTTGACGATCACGCCGACCGCGGCGACGGTCATGTCGACCGTAACGAGGACGGGCACGACGCGCGACCGGGCACGGACGCGGGCACGGACAGGGACCGGGACGGAAGGGGAGCCAAGGCGATGAAGGGCACTGTTGGTGAGCTGGGGGAGTTCGGGCTCATCAGGGAGCTCACCTCCCGTCTCACCACCACCCCCGCGGTCCGGGTCGGACCCGGCGACGACGCCGCGGTGGTGGCCGCGCCCGACCGCAGGGTGGTCGCCAGCACCGACATCCTCGTCGAGGGGCGGCACTTCCGCCGGGACTGGTCCACCGCGTACGACGTGGGCCGCAAGGCGGCGGCGCAGAACCTGGCCGACATCGCCGCCATGGGAGCCGTGCCGACCGCGCTGCTGCTCGGCCTGGTCGTGCCCGCCGAACTGCCGGTGACCTGGCCGTCCGAGCTGATGGACGGGCTGCGCGACGAGTGCCAGGTCGCGGGCGCCTCCGTGGTCGGGGGCGACGTGGTGCGCGGCGACACCATCACCGTCTCCATCACCGCCCTCGGCGACCTGCGCAACCAGGAGCCCGTCACCCGGGCCGGCGCCCAGCCCGGCGACCTCGTCGCGGTGACCGGCTGGCTGGGCTGGTCCGCCGCCGGGTTCGCCGTCCTCTCGCGCGGCTTCCGCTCGCCGCGCGCCTTCGTCGAGGCCCACCGCCGCCCCGAGCCGCCCTACCACGCGGGTCCGGCCGCCGCGGGCCTCGGCGCGACCGCCATGTGCGACGTGAGCGACGGCCTCGTCGCCGACCTCGGGCACATCGCGGAGGCCAGCAAGGTCCGCATCGACGTCCGCTCCGGGCAGATCGACATCCCGACCCAGATGAACGACATCGGGCAGGCCGTCGGCGTCGATCCCATGCAGTGGGTGCTCACCGGGGGCGAGGACCACGCGATCGTGGCGACCTTCCCGCCGGACGTGAAACTGCCCGCCCGCTGGAAGGTCATCGGCGAGGTCCTCAACCCCTCCGCGCTGCCCCAGGTCACCGTGGACGGGGCGCCGTGGACCAGCAAGGGCGGCTGGGACCACTTCGGCGGGGACGTGGAGCCGTGAGGCCGCCCCTGGTCCTCACCGTGGCGGGCTCCGACTCCGGCGGCGGCGCCGGTATCCAGGCCGACCTGAAGACCATGCTCGCCCTCGGCACCCACGGCATGAGCGTCCTCACCGCCGTCACCGCACAGAACTCCCGCGGCGTGCAGGGTGCCTGGGAACTGCCCGTGGACGCGGTGCGGGAGCAGTTCCGCAGCGTCGTGGACGACATCGGCGTCCAGGCGGTCAAGACCGGGATGCTCTCCTCGGCCGAACTGGTCGAGACCGTCGCCGAGTTGCTGGCCGGCACCGACGCGCCCGCCGTCGTGGACCCGGTCGGCGTCTCCAAGCACGGGGACGCGCTGCTCGCCGCGTCCGCCCTGGACTCGGTGCGCACCAGGCTCCTCCCGGTCGCCACCGTCGCCACGCCCAACCTCGACGAGGTCGCCCAACTCACCGGCGTGCGCGTCGAGTCCGAGTCCGATCTGCGCCGGGCCGCGGACGCCGTCCTCGCCTACGGGCCGCACTGGGTGCTGATCAAGGGCGGCCACCTGGCCGGCGACGCCGTCGACCTGCTCACCGACGGCACCGAGGAGCACTGGCTGCGCGCCCCCCGCCTCGACAACCGCCACACGCACGGCACGGGCTGCACCCTCGCCTCGGCCGTGGCCTGCGGCCTGGCCAAGGGCCGGTCGGTGCCGGAGGCGGTGACGGCGGCCAAGGAGTACGTCACCGGGGCGATCGCGGCGGGCTTCCCGCTGGGTGACGGCATCGGCCCCGTCGACCACGGCTGGGCGCTCGGACGGGACACTCGCTGAGCCACAGCCGCCCCCTCCGGCAGCCGCTTGACGAACCCGGCCGCCGGACGGTGGCCGAGCAGCCGGTACCTGCGGTTCCGGCCGGACCCACGGATGCCTGGGCAGGGGCAGGCTCCGGCGGAAGTGACGCCGGCGCGGTGAGCACGGCGGGCGGGATCTGTCCGCCCTCGGCGAGGGGCGCCGGCTCGGGGAAGCGGGCCTCGCCCGCGGAGCGAGGTGTCTCCGGGCGTGCGTCGGTCGCGGGGCGGCGGTGCGGGCCTGTACGGCGTCCCGGCCGACGAGCGGGGTGAGCCGGGTGAGCCGGGTGAGCCGGACGGGCAGCCCGGGCCGACGCGGGGTGGTGTGGCGGCGGGCACGGCAAAAAGCCGGCCCACACGAGGTGGACCGGCTCCCTACAGCGGACCAGGCAGTGGCCGCGCGCTCAGCTGATGCGTCAGCGCGAGACCTTGCCGGCCTTGATGCACGAGGTGCAAGCGTTCACGCGCTTCGGCGTCCCGCCCACCACGGTACGCACGCGCTGGATGTTCGGGTTCCAGCGACGGGGCGTACGGCGGTGCGAGTGCGAGATGTTGTTGCCGAAGCCCGGCCCCTTGCCGCAGACGTCGCAGTTGGCAGCCACGGGTCACTCCAAAGACTTCAGATGCACTTACGGTTGATCCCGGCATGCCGGGATCAAGCTCTCGGACTCGCGAACGGGCCGGGATCTGAGTGGCGGTGCCAGGGGGAGAGCCCGACCGGGATCGGGCAACCGGAGCAGCATACAACGGCTGCTCCCGCACAACGAAACTACCACGGCGGCTCAGGGCCCCGTCCCGGCCCTCTTCCGCCGGGCGGTGCCCCAAGGTCTACGCTGCCAGCCACGTCCGCACTCCAGGGAGGCGCAGGTGGCGCAGGTGCCGCAGAGGTTCTTCGACGCTCTGGCGGTGCGTACCTGGTGCGGTCTGTCGCTGCGCGCCCTGGGGCGGGCGCGCGAGGAGATCGACGCGATCAACGTCTACCCCGTCGCCGACGGGGACACCGGCACGAACCTCTACCTGACCGTCGAGTCCGCCGTCGCCGCGGTGGAGGCCGTCTTCGCGGCGTACGAGGTGGACGACGGGGCCCGGGGCGCGGACGGCGGGCCTTCGCTGGCCGACGCCGTGGGAGCCATGGCGCACGGCGCGCTGATCGGCGCGCGGGGCAACTCCGGCACGATCCTCGCCCAGCTGCTGCGCGGCATGGCCCAGGTGCTCACGGCCCGGGGTGATTCCGCCCACACCGAGGGCGCCGGCCTGCGGCTGGCCCTGCGGCACGCCGCCACCTCCGCCCGGCAGGCCGTGGCCCACCCCGTCGAGGGCACCGTCCTGACCGTCGCCTCGGCAGCCGCTGACGCGGCCGACGGTGCGGAGGGCGACTGCGCCGAGGTGGCCCGCGCGGCGTACGAGGGCGCCCGCGCGGCGCTCGTCGCCACCCCGGGCCAACTGCCCGCCCTGGAGCGCGCCGGAGTGGTCGACGCGGGCGGGCACGGCCTGGTGACGGTCCTCGCCGCTCTGGTGGAGACGTTCACGGGCCGGTCGCCGGGACCGGTCGCCCTGCCGCACGCACGCGTGGAGCACGGCGGAGAGGGGGTCGCGGACGCGACCACGGCCGAGGAGTGCGCCACCCAGGAGGAGGACGGACCCGCCTTCGAGGTGATCTACCTCCTGGAGGCCGACGACCCGGCCGTGGCCCGGCTGCGGCAGCGGCTCGACGCCCTCGGGGACTCCCTCGTCGTGGTCGGCGGCGACGGGCTGTGGAACGTCCACGTGCACGTCGACGACGCGGGCGCCGCCGTGGAGGCGGGCGTCGAGGCAGGACGGCCGTACCGCATCCGCATCACCCACTTCGGGCACGGTGACGCCCACACCACCAAGGCGGAGCGCCCGCCCCGGGAGCGGACCCAGCGCGCCGTGGTGGCCGTCGTGCCGGGGGAGGGGCTGGCGGAGCTGTACACCGGGGCGGGCGCGACCACCCTGCTCGCGCGCCCGGGGGAGCCGCCCGCCAGCGGAGAGCTGGTCCAGGCCGTCCGGCGGGCGCACGCGCGCGAGGTGGTGCTGCTGCCCAACGACGCCGAGCTGCGCCACACCGCCGCCGCGGCGGCCGAGCAGGCCCGCACCGAAGGCATCCGCGTCGCCCTCATCCCGACCCGTTCCGCGGTCCAGGGCATCGCCGCGCTCGCCGTGCACGAGCCCGAGCGGCGCTTCGACGAGGACGTGGTGGCGATGACCTCGGCGGCCGGCGCCACCCGCCACGCGGAGGTCACCGTCGCCGAACGCCAGTCCTGGACCACGGCCGGCATCTGCCAGGCCGGGGACGTCCTCGGGCTCATCGACGGCGACGTGGCGGTGATCGGCGCCGACGTCCGCGAGGTCGCCGAGACCGTCCTGGACCGCATGCTGTCGGCCGGCGGCGAGCTGGTCACCCTCGTCCTCGGCGACGAGGCCCCGCAGGCCGTCGCCGACCACCTGGAGGCCCGCGTCCGGGATGCCTACCTCGCCGTCGACACCGTGGTCTACCGGGGCGGCAGACAGGGCGCCCTGCTGCTCGTGGGCGTGGAGTAGGGCGGCGCCGCTGTGCGCCGTTGTCAGTGGCGTGGTGTGCAATGGATCCCGTGCCCGCACTGCGAGAACCCCTGAAGAAGGTGCTCGGCCCCGCCACCGCGAAGGTGATGGCCGAGCACCTCGGCCTGCACACCGTCGGCGACCTCCTCCACCACTACCCCCGCAGGTACGAGGAGCGCGGTCAGCTCACCCACCTCGCCGACCTCCCCATGGACGAGCACGTCACCGTGGTCGCCCAGGTCGCCGACGCCCGTCTGCACTCCTTCGCCTCGTCGAAGGCCCCGCGCGGCAAGGGACAGCGCCTCGAGGTGACCATCACCGACGGCAGCGGCCGCCTCCAACTGGTCTTCTTCGGCAACGGCGTGCACAAGCCCCACAAGGAACTCCTGCCGGGCACCCGGGCGATGTTCGCCGGCAAGGTCTCGGTCTTCAACCGCCGGCTGCAACTCGCCCACCCGGCGTACGAGTTGCTGCGAGGCGACGCCGAGGGCGAGGAGACCGTCGAGTCCTGGGCGGGTGCCCTCATCCCCCTCTACCCGGCCACCGCCAAGCTGGAGTCCTGGAAGCTCGCCAAGGCGATCCAGACCGTGCTGCCCAGCGCCCAGGAGGCCGTCGACCCGCTCCCCGGGCCGCTGCGCGAGGGACGGGGCCTGGTCTCCCTGCCCGAGGCCCTCCTCAAGATCCACCGTCCGCACACCAAGGCCGACATCGAGGACGCCCGCGCCCGCCTGAAGTGGGACGAGGCCTTCGTCCTCCAGGTCGCCCTCGCCCGCCGCCGCCACGCCGAGACCCAGCTCCCCGCCGTCCCCCGCAGGCCGAGTCCCGACGGCCTGCTCACCGCCTTCGACGACCGGCTCCCCTTCACCCTCACCGAGGGCCAGCAGCGGGTCTCCCGCGAGATCTTCGACGACCTCGCCACCGACCACCCGATGCACCGGCTGCTCCAGGGCGAGGTGGGCAGCGGCAAGACCCTGGTCGCCCTGCGCGCCATGCTCGCCGTCGTCGACTCCGGTGGGCAGGCCGTGATGCTGGCGCCCACCGAGGTTTTGGCCCAGCAGCACCACCGGTCGGTGGTCGAGATGATGGGCGAGCTGGCCGAGGGCGGGATGCTCGGCGGCGCCGAACACGCCACCAAGGTGGTGCTGCTCACCGGTTCCATGGGCGCCGCAGCCCGCCGGCACGCCCTGCTCGACCTGGCCACCGGCGAGGCCGGCATCGTCATCGGCACCCACGCGCTGATCGAGGACAAGGTCCAGTTCCACGACCTCGGCCTGGTCGTCGTCGACGAGCAGCACCGCTTCGGCGTCGAGCAGCGCGACGCCCTGCGCGGCAAGGGCAAGCGGCCCCCGCACCTGCTCGTCATGACCGCCACCCCCATCCCGCGCACCGTCGCCATGACCGTCTTCGGCGACCTGGAGACCTCCGTCCTGGACCAGCTCCCGGCCGGCCGGTCCCCCATCGCCAGCCACGTGGTCCCGGCCGCCGACAAGCCCCACTTCCTCGCGCGGGCCTGGGAGCGGGTCCGCGAGGAGGTGTCCAACGGCCACCAGGCGTACGTCGTCTGCCCGCGCATCGGCGACGAGGACGACGACCCGAAGAAGGGCGCCAAGCCCTCCGGGCGGCCCCCGGAGGACGACGCCGAGAAGCGGCCCCCGCTCGCCGTCCTCGACGTCGCCGAGGGCCTGGCCAAGGGGCCGCTCCAAGGGCTCGAGGTGGAGGTCCTGCACGGCCGGATGCCGCCCGACGACAAGGACGCGGTCATGCGCCGCTTCGCCGCCGGGGAGACGGACGTCCTGGTCGCCACCACCGTCATCGAGGTCGGTGTGAACGTCCCCAACGCCACCGCGATGGTGATCATGGACGCCGACCGCTTCGGCGTCTCCCAGCTCCACCAACTGCGCGGCCGCGTCGGCCGTGGCTCCGCCCCCGGCCTGTGCCTGCTGGTCAGCGAGATGCCCGAGGCGAGCGCGGCCCGGCAGCGGCTGAACGCCGTCGCGAGCACCCGCGACGGCTTCGAGCTGTCCCGCATCGACCTCGAACAGCGCCGCGAGGGCGACGTCCTCGGCCAGGCCCAGTCCGGCGCGCGCACCTCCCTGCGCGTCCTCGCCGTCATCGAGGACGAGGAGATCATCGCCGAGGCGAGACGTGAGGCGGCCGCCGTCGTCGCCGCCGACCCGGAGCTGACCGGCCTGCCGGGGCTGCGCACGGCCTTGGAGGCGCTGCTGGACGAGGAGCGGGAGCAGTACCTGGAGAAGGGCTGAGAGACTGGCAGCGGACACCGTCCGTCCACCCGAGCACACCGACAAGGACGCAGAAATGACCCGCGTGATCGCCGGCAAGGCCGGCGGACGTCGCCTGGCCGTCCCGCCGGGAACCGGTACCCGCCCCACCTCCGACCGCGCGCGCGAGGGCCTGCTCTCCACCTGGCAGTCCCTGCTCGGCGGCCCGCTGGACGGCGAACGCGTCCTCGACCTGTACGCGGGGTCCGGCGCCGTCGGCCTGGAGGCGCTGTCCCGCGGCGCGGGGCACGTGCTGCTCGTCGAGGCCGACGCCCGCGCCGTCCGCACGGTCCGGGCGAACGTCGACTCCCTCGGTCTGCCCGGCGCCGAGGTCAGGGCGGGCAAAGCGGAACAGATCATCCGCACGCCGGCCCCGGGGGAGCCGTACGACGTCGTCTTCCTGGACCCGCCGTACGCCGTCTCGGACGACGATCTTCGGGAGATCCTGCTCACACTCCGTACGGAGGGGTGGCTCGCGCGGGAAGCGCTCGTCACCGTGGAGCGCAGCACCAGAGGCGGCGAATTCCGCTGGCCGGACGGCTTCGAGGCGATCCGGTCCCGTCGCTACGGCGAGGGAACGTTTTGGTACGGTCGCGCCGCCTCTACGTGCGAAGACGCACGATGACCGGACCGGAGAGCGAGGGAACACAAGTGCGCCGTGCCGTCTGTCCCGGGTCATTCGACCCAATCCACAACGGACACCTCGACATCATCGCCCGTGCCTCCAGCCTCTACGACGAGGTCTACGTCGCGGTGATGATCAACCGGTCCAAGAAGAGCCTGTTCGAGATCGACGAGCGGATCGACCTCATCCGCCAGGTCACGGCCGAGTACGGCAACGTCCGGGTCGAGTCCTTCCACGGGCTGCTGGTCGACTTCTGCAAGCAGCGCGAGATCCCGGCCATCGTCAAGGGCCTGCGCGCGGTCAGCGACTTCGACTACGAGCTGCAGATGGCCCAGATGAACAACGGCCTCTCGGGTGTGGAGACGCTCTTCGTCCCCACCAACCCGACCTACAGCTTCATGTCGTCCTCCCTGGTCAAGGAGGTCGCGACCTGGGGCGGCGACATCTCCCACCTGGTGCCGCCGCTGGTCCTCGAAGCCCTCACCGAGCGCCTGCGGAACCGCTGACCGCCCCGCCGCGCAGTCTCCGGAGCCTGACAATCCGTCACCCGGTGTCCCCGGGGCGTCCCGGGGTCGTACAGTCGTCCCGACCGTCTCCAACACAGCTGTAGAGAGTGGCGAGCACACGGTGGACGTGCAGAACAAGCTCGACGAGATCACCGCGATGGTCTCCGGCGCCCGCGCCATGCCCATGTCGGCCTCGTGCGTGGTCAACCGCGCCGAACTGCTCTCGCTGCTGGAAGAGCTCCGCGCGGAGCTGCCCGGTTCCCTCGCCCAGGCGCAGGAGCTGATCGGCGACCGTGAGCAGATGGTCGCCGAGGCCCGCCAGGAGGCCGAGCGGATCATCGAGAGCGCGCACGCCGAACGTGGTTCCCTGATCGCCGGCACCGAGGTCGCCCGCCGCTCCCAGGCCGAGGCCGACCGGATCCTCGCCGAGGCCCGCCAGGAGGCCGAGGAGGTCCGCGCCGAGGCCGACGACTACGTCGACTCCAAGCTCGCCAACTTCGAGGTCGTCCTCACCAAGACCCTCGGCTCCGTCGGACGGGGCCGCGAGAAGCTCCTGGGCACCGGACCCGGCCTCGACGAGCACGGCTACGAGGACGAGGACGCCCCCGAGCGCAGCCACGACCCCGAGACCCTGCGCCGCGACGCCGACGCCTACGTCGACACCAAGCTCGGCGCCTTCGAGGCCGTGCTGGCCAAGACGCTGGAAGCGGTCGGCAAGGGCCGCCAGAAGCTGCACGGCCGGATCGCCACCGACGACCTCGGGGTCCTCGCCGACGACACCAGCACCGTCCAGCACTCCAGCGACGCCGACTACCTCGCCGGCCTCGCGGATCTCGCCGACGCCCCCGTCCCGGCGCCCGCCCCCGCCGAGCAGCCCCGGTACGGCGAACGGCAGCCCGCCGCGGCCCAGGCCGTGCCGGAGATGCCGGCCCAGGACCCGGCGTACGGCTACGTCCCGCAGCAGCAGCCCGACCCCTACGCGGCCTACCAGCAGACCTACGACGCCGGCCAGGACCCGTACGGCTACCAGCAGCAGGGTGCCGACCCGTACGCGTACCCGTACGACGGCGGCCGGCAGCCCTACGACGCCCAGCAGGGCTACGCCCAGCCCCCGCAGCCGGCGCACGCCCCGCAGGCCCAGCCGCAGGCGCTCGACGAGACCAGCCTCTTCGACACCAGCATGATCAGCGCCGAGCAGCTCAGGGCCTACGAACAGGGCCGCGGCCTCTAGCGGCGCCGGGGGCTCCGGCCCGGATTGGGACGAGAGCGCATGGTCCAGTATCCTGGCTCTTCGGTCGCGCGTACGTCCGCGATCGCCGCTGCCCGGGAACACCGAAGGGCGGCGCCCCCACCCACGAAGACCGAAAGCAGGAATGGTTCTGAACGCGCGCCTCGACCACCGCGACCCCCTCGTGTTCGACACGCACGAGCTGGGACGGCGGCCCGGTGCGCTCCAGCGCCTGACCCGCACGGTCGACGCTCCCAAGGACTTCGGTCTCCAGGGCGTCATCGGAGTGCCGGAAGGCGCCCCGGTGGAACTCGATCTCCGGCTCGAGTCGGTCATGGAAGGGGTGCTCGTCACGGGCACCGCCCGTGCCAGGGCCCAGGGGGAGTGCGTAAGGTGTCTGGAGCCGCTCGAGCAGCAGCTCGAAGCGGACTTCCAGGAACTGTTCTCGTACCCTGACGCCGACGACCGTGGCCGCCCCGTGGCGGAACCGGGCGACGACGCCGAGGACGACGAGGACAGGCTTTTCGTCGAGGACGGCCTGATCGGCCTCGAACCCGTGCTGCGCGACGCGGTGGTGCTCGCACTGCCGATGCAGCCGGTGTGCCAGGAAGACTGCCCGGGTCTGTGCTCCCAGTGCGGAGTGCGCCTGGCGGACGACCCGGACCACCACCACGACGCCGTCGACATTCGTTGGGCGGCATTGCAGGGACTCGCCGGTTCACTCGGAGACGGCGAGAAGGACGAGATGAGCGGCGACGGGCCAGATTCCGCGGACGCCGCCGAGAAGCAGGAGAAGTAGCCGTGGCTGTTCCGAAGCGGAAGATGTCGCGCAGCAACACGCGCCACCGCCGGTCGCAGTGGAAGGCTGCGGTCCCCACCCTGGTTGCGTGCGAGCGCTGCCACGAGCCCAAGCAGCAGCACATCGCGTGCCCGTCTTGCGGCACTTACAACAAGCGCCAGGTCCTCGAGGTCTGAGCGGCTGGTGAGAGGCACTGTGTCAGTCCCCAAGAAGGCGGAAGACGCCAAGGCGGACCCACCCGCCAAGAAGAAGGCGGACACCCAGGCCTCGTCCCACACGCTTCTGGAAGGGCGGCTCGGCTACCAGCTCGAGTCCGCCCTTCTGGTGCGTGCGCTGACCCACCGTTCCTACGCGTACGAGAACGGCGGTCTGCCGACGAACGAGCGGCTGGAGTTCCTCGGTGACTCCGTCCTCGGCCTCGTTGTCACGGACACGCTGTACCGCACCCACCCCGACCTGCCCGAAGGCCAGCTGGCCAAGCTGCGGGCCGCGGTGGTCAACTCGCGTGCGCTGGCAGAGGTGGGCCGAGGGCTCGAACTCGGCTCCTTCATCCGGCTCGGCCGGGGCGAAGAGGGCACGGGCGGCCGGGACAAGGCGTCCATCCTCGCCGACACCCTCGAAGCGGTGATCGGCGCGGTCTATCTCGACCAGGGTCTCGACGCGGCCTCCGAACTGGTGCACCGCCTGTTCGACCCGCTGATCGAGAAGTCCTCGAACCTCGGTGCCGGCCTGGACTGGAAGACCAGCCTCCAGGAACTCACCGCGACCGAAGGGCTCGGCGTTCCCGAGTACCTGGTCACGGAGACCGGCCCGGACCACGAGAAGACCTTCACTGCTGCCGCCCGCGTCGGAGGCGTCTCGTACGGCACCGGCACCGGCCGCAGCAAGAAGGAGGCGGAGCAGCAGGCCGCGGAATCCGCGTGGCGGTCCATCCGGGCCGCGGCGGACGAGCGCGCCAAGGCGACGGCGAACGCCGTCGACGTGGACCCCGACGGGGCGTCCGCCTCCGCCTGACCCGCCCACCGCACGGTCCGAGCGCCCGCCCCGCCCCCGGGGCGGGCGCTCGGCTCGTCGCCCGCCCACCGGCCCACCCGAGGGGAAGCCATGCCCGAGTTGCCCGAGGTGGAGGTCGTCCGTCGCGGCCTGGAGCGCTGGGTCGCCCACCGGACCGTCGCCGACGCCGAGGTGCTGCACCCGCGCGCGGTACGCCGCCACATCGCCGGACCCGACGACTTCGCCCACCGTCTCAAGGGCCACCGCGTCGGTACCCCAAGCCGCCGCGGCAAGTACCTGTGGCTGCCGCTGGAGGACACCGGCCAGGCGGTCCTCGCCCACCTCGGCATGAGCGGCCAGCTCCTGGTCCAGCCGCACGAGGCACCCGCCGAGAAACACCTGCGCGTCCGGGTCCGCTTCGCCGACGCCCTCGGCACCGAGCTCCGCTTCGTCGACCAGCGCACCTTCGGCGGCCTCTCCCTGCACGACACGACCCCCGACGGCCTGCCCGACGTCGTAGCGCACATCGCCCGCGACCCGCTGGACCCCCTCTTCGACGACGAGGCCTTCCACCGGGCGCTGCGCCGCAAGCGGACCACGGTCAAACGCGCCCTGCTCGACCAGTCCCTGATCAGCGGCGTCGGCAACATCTACGCGGACGAGGCCCTGTGGCGCGCCCGCCTGCACTACGAACGCCCCACGGCGACCCTCACCCGCCCCCGCACCACCGAACTCCTCGGCCACATCCGGGACGTGATGAACGCGGCCCTCGCCGTCGGCGGCACCAGCTTCGACAGCCTGTACGTCAACGTCAACGGCGAGTCCGGCTACTTCGACCGCTCCCTCGACGCCTACGGCCGCGAGGGCCTGCCCTGCCGCCGCTGCGGCACGCCCGTGCGCCGCCGGCCGTGGATGAACCGCTCCAGCTACTTCTGCCCGAAGTGCCAGCGCCCGCCGAGGGTCACGCCGTAGACGCCCGCCGCCGCTCGTAGCGCTCGCGCGAGGCCAGCACCTCGTCCATCCGTCCCTCGACGCACTGGATGAGCGCCAGCAGCCGCTCGGCCACCTCGTGGCCCAGCGGCGTCAGCTCGTAGTCCACCCGGGGCGGGTTGGTGGGCTGCGCCTCGCGGTGCACCAGCCCGTCGCGCTCCAGCGCGTGCAGGGTCTGGGCCAGCATCTTCTCGCTGACGCCGTCCACCCGGCGCCGCAGCTCGTTGAACCGGAACGACCCCTCGTGCAGCGCGCCGAGCGTCAGCGCGCCCCAGCGGCCCGTGACGTGCTCCAGGGTGCCGCGCGAGGGACAGGCCCGGGAGAACACGTCGTACGGCAGATCCTGCTCCGCCGTGCGTTCCTGCGTGGTCGACATGCCACCAGCGTACGTGAGCACAGCGCTGCGCCGCAGACCGCGCGGGGCGGGGGTCAGTAGCCGAAGTCCTGCGTCCACCACGGGCCGCCGGAGCCGAAGTGGACGCCGACCCCCAGGGTCTTGAAGTCGCAGTTCAGGATGTTGGCCCGGTGGCCGGGGCTGGCCATCCAGGCGTCCATCACGGCCTGGGCGTCGGCCTGGCCGCGGGCTATGTTCTCGCCGCCGAGGCCGCTGATGCCCGCTGCCGCCGCCCGGTCCCAGGGCGTCGCGCCGCTGGGGTCGGTGTGGTCGAAGAAGCCCTGGGTGGCCATGGCCCTGCTGAAGTCCTCGGCCAGTTCGCGCAGGGCGCTGTTGGCGGCCACGGGGCTGCAGCCCGCCTTGGCGCGTTCGTCGTTGACCAGCTTGAGCACCTGCGCCTCGGCGACGGCCGCCTCCGAGAGGGCGGCGGGAGCGCCGGGCCGCTGGGTGGCCGTGCGGGAGGGTGCGGGTTCCGGCTTCGGGTCGGTGCTCGGCGTCGTCCTCTGCTTCCCGGTCTTCGACGGCGTTCCGGCCGGGGCGGCGGGCTTGGCGGCCGGTGCCGACGTGGAGGGGGCGGCCGAGGGAGACGGGGAGCCGTCCTTCGAGGACTCCTTCGCCGACGGGGACGAGGAGGTCCGGGAGGGCGGGGCTGAGCGGTCGGCGCCGCGTTCCGACGTGCCGGCGTCGTCGCGGCCGGGGTCGGCACTGCCCGACGTGCCGCCCTGCTGGGAGGGGCCGTTGGCCGGGGCCTCCTGGGCCCGCACCGGGTCGCCGCTGCTGCCGCCGCCTATTCGGTAGTTGTCGAGGCCGGGTACCGCGCCGGTGGCCACCGCCACCGTGCCGATGGCGACCGCCGCGGACACCCCGAGCAGACCCGTGCGGACGCCGGTGCCCATCTTCCGGCGACGGCGACGGCGCCCTCCGCCCGGCTGCGAGCCGCCGTCGGGCGTGTAGCCGTCGGCGGGGAAGGCGACGGTGCGGCCGGCCTGCGGGGCCTCGCCGTCCGGGCCGTCCGGGCCGTCCGCGAACAGGTAGGCGTCGCTCCTGGCACGGACCTCGGCGTACGCCTCGGGGTTCAGATAGGGGGCGATCCCCATCGTGGGGGCCTCGCCCGCCTTGCCCGGGCCCGGCGTCAGGGGATCGCGGCCCCGTCCCGTCGCCGTGCCGTCCGTCCCCTGGTCTCCCGCGGCGCGGCCCGTGGCGGCGCGGCCGGCGGCGGAGCGTCGGTGGCGTCCCATGTCCTGGCCTTCCTCGTCCTCGTCCTCGCGCCGGGCGTGCCCCGCGGTCGACTGTGCTCACGATCAACACGGAACTCACACGATCGAGTGAGTTTCATGTGGGATTCATTGGACCGGGACGGTACCGCATGGCGCCTGGGGGTGAAGTGTCGCGCGGGACATTGACTGGTTAGGTTGCAGTCATGAGCGAGGATGTACGACTGGTCGCGTGGGTGCGCGGACAGGTCCAGGGCGTGGGTTTCCGCTGGTTCACGCGGGCCAGGGCGCTGGAACTCGGCGGGATGAGTGGTTTTGCTCTCAATCTGGGCGACGGCCGCGTCCAGGTCGTCGCCGAGGGGCCGCGCGAGCGCTGCGAAGGACTGCTGGAATGGCTGCGCGGTGACGACACGCCCGGGCGCGTGGACGGCGTGACCGAGATCTGGGACACACCCCGCGGCGGCTACGAGGGCTTCGCCATCCGCTGACGACCGGCCGCGCGAGGGTCCGCGGACGCCGTGAGCGACCCTCCCCGCGGAGGCGGTCCGGAGGAAAACGGGCAGGTGGTTGCCAAGAACGGCGGCTCGTGGCAGGCTCCGCACCCAGGAATGATCGCCACGCCCCGAGGGGCCCGCAGGAGTCGCAGCGCCGCCGTTCCCCGGCCGCGCGCCCCCGGGCGCCCGCCAGTACGGGGCGTGATCGTGTTGACCGTCAAACTTTTTGGTGAGACTCTGAAAGCCCCGCGCACCTTAGCTGTTTGGCATGGTTGAACGGCAGAGAAAACTTCACAGTGCCAAGCACCGCGGGTGCGATTCCCTCACGACCCACACCGCTTCGGTCGGTCACTCATTGTGGAGGACCATCCATCATGGCAAAGGCGCTTCTCGGTTACGTCGGCGGCTCCGACCCGCGACTCCTCGCCGAGATGCGACGGCTCCAGCAGCGCGTCCAGGACCTGGAATCCGAGCTCGGACGAATCCAGGCGGAGAAGGACGCGCTGGCGGCTGCCGCTTCTCACGACAGGATCATGGAGAGCATGGAGAGCGTTGACGCACACCAGGCGGAGCCTGCGCTCACCTGATCACTGCATCGCTCCACTACGGCACTGCAGTGGTTGGGCCCGCCCGTACAACCGCTAGGTGTCAGAGTCTGCAAGGGACGCTTCGGCGTCCCTTCTTTCTTTCCCGGCCCCCGTCCCGTCTCGCCCCGTCCCTGCCCCGCGCAACCTTTCACCCTCTTCAACGTCTGATGTGCCCTGCATGTTCACCGGCGAAACCGCGGCGGTTCACCGGTTCATGGAGTGAGACACACCCGAGAGGTAGAGTCCGACGGCGTGCACCTGAAGGCCCTGACCCTCCGCGGATTCAAGTCGTTCGCCTCGGCGACCACGCTCCGGTTCGAGCCCGGCATCACCTGCGTCGTCGGCCCGAACGGCTCGGGCAAGTCCAACGTCGTCGACGCGCTCAGCTGGGTCATGGGCGAACAGGGCGCCAAGTCGCTGCGCGGCGGCAAGATGGAGGACGTCATCTTCGCCGGCACCACCGGCCGCCCGCCGCTCGGCCGGGCCGAGGTGTCGCTGACCATCGACAACTCCGACGGTGCCCTGCCCATCGAGTACGCCGAGGTCACCATCACGCGGATCATGTTCCGCAACGGCGGCAGCGAGTACCAGATCAACGGGGACACCTGCCGTCTCCTCGACATCCAGGAACTGCTCTCCGACTCCGGCATCGGCCGCGAGATGCACGTCATCGTCGGACAGGGCCAGCTCGACTCCGTCCTGCACGCCGACCCGATGGGGCGCCGCGCGTTCATCGAGGAGGCCGCGGGCGTCCTCAAGCACCGCAAGCGCAAGGAGAAGGCGCTCAGGAAACTGGACGCGATGCAGGCCAACCTCGCCCGCGTGCAGGACCTCACCGACGAGCTGCGGCGCCAGCTCAAGCCCCTCGGCCGGCAGGCCGCCGTCGCCCGCAGGGCCGCCGTCATCCAGGCCGACCTGCGGGACGCCCGGCTCCGGCTCCTCGCCGACGACCTGGTACGGATGCGCGAGGCGCTCCAGGCCGAGATCGCCGACGAGGCCGCCCTCAAGGAGCGCAAGGAGGCCGCCGAGCAGGAGCTGGGCAAGGCGCTGCGCCGCGAGGCCGGTCTGGAGGACGAGGTGCGCCGGCTCACCCCGCGCCTCCAGCGCGCCCAGCAGACCTGGTACGAGCTGTCCCAGCTCGCCGAGCGGGTGCGCGGCACGATCTCGCTGGCGGAGGCGCGCGTGAAGAGCGCCACCTCGGCGCCGCCCGAGGAGCGCCGGGGCCGTGACCCGGAGGACCTGGAGCGCGAGGCCGCCCGCGTCCGGGAGCAGGAGGCCGAACTCGTCGCGGCGCTGGAGGCGGCCGAGCACGCGCTGGAGGACACGGTCGCCCACCGCGCCGACCTCGAACGCGAGCTGGCCCTGGAGGAGCGCCGCCTCAAGGACGCCGCCCGCGCCATCGCCGACCGCCGGGAGGGACTGGCCCGGCTCAGCGGGCAGGTCGGCGCCGCCCGTTCCCGCGCCGCCGCCGCCCAGGCCGAGATCGAGCGGCTGGCCGAGGCCCGCGACGCGTCCAGGGAGCGGGCCGCCGCCGCCCAGGAGGAGTACGAGACCCTCCGGGCCGAGGTCGACGGACTCGACGCCGACGACCGGGAACTCGCCGACCGGCACGAGTCCGCCAAGCGGGACCTGGCCGAGGCGGAGGCCGCGCTGGGCGCCGCCCGGGAGGCGGCCACCGCCGCCGAACGCGAACGCGCCGCCACCCGGGCCCGGCACGACGCCCTCGCGCCCGGCCTGCGCCGCAAGGACGGCACCGGTGCCCTGCTCGCCGCCAAGGACCGGCTCAGCGGCGTGCTCGGCCCCGCCGCCGGTCTCCTCACCGTCACGCCCGGCCACGAGGCGGCCCTCGCCACCGCCTTCGGCGCCGCCGCCGACGCCCTCGCGGTGACCTCACCCGCGGCCGCCGCCGACGCCATCCGCCTGCTGCGCAAGCAGGACGCGGGCCGCGCCGCCCTGCTGCTCGCCGGCGCCCCGGAGGACGCGGCGCAGGAGCCGCGCGGCGAGGGGCCGCCGTACGCCGCCGACCTGGTCCGGGGACCCGCCGAGCTGATGCCCGCCGTACGCCGGCTGCTGCGGGGGATCGTCGTCGTCGCCACCCTGGAGGACGCCGAGGACCTCGTCTACGCCCGCCCCGGGCTGACCGCGGTCACCGCCGAGGGCGACCTGCTGGGCGCCCACTTCGCGCAGGGCGGGACCGCCGGCGCGCCCAGCCTCCTGGAGGTGCAGGCGTCCGTGGACCAGGCCGCCGCCGAGCTGGAGGAGCTGGGCGTGCGGTGCGAGGAGCTGGCCGGGGCACACGAAGCGGCCGTGGCACGGCGCCGGGAGTGCGCCGCACTCGTCGAGGAGCTGGCGGAGCGGCGCCGGGCCGCCGACCGGGAGAAGTCGTCGGTCGCCCAGCAGCTCGGGCGGCTGGCGGGCCAGGCGCGGGGTGCCGCAGGCGAGGCGGAACGGTCCGCCGCCGCTGCCGCCCGGGCGCAGGAGGCGCTCGACAAGGCGCTGACGGAGGCCGAGGAACTGGCCGAGCGGCTCGCCGTCGCCGAGGAGATGCCGGTCGAGGAGGAGCCCGACACCGCCGCCCGCGACCGCCTCGCCGCCGACGGCGCCAACGCCCGCCAGACCGAGATGGAGGCCCGCCTCCAGGTCCGTACGCACGAGGAGCGGGTCAAGGGGCTCGCCGGGCGGGCCGACTCCCTGGACCGGGCGGCCCGCGCCGAACGCGAGGCACGCGCGCGTGCCGAGCAGCGGCGGGCCAGGCTGCGGCACGAGGCGGCCGTCGCCGAGGCGGTCGCCGCCGGCGCCCGGCAGCTCCTCGCCCACGTCGAGGTCTCCCTCACCCGGGCCGACGAGGAACGCGCCCTCGCCGAGGCGGCCAAGGCCCGGCGCGAGCAGGAGCTGACCGCCGCGCGCACCGCCGGACGCGACCTCAAGGCGGAGCTGGACAAGTTGACGGATTCAGTTCACCGGGGCGAGGTACTCGGCGCCGAGAAGCGGCTGCGGATCGAGCAGCTGGAGACCAAGGCGCTGGAGGAACTCGGTGTGGAACCGGCGGGGCTCGCGGCCGAGTACGGCCCCCATCAAGAGGTGCCGCCCTCGCCCCCCGCCGAGGGCGAGGTGCTCCCCGAGGACCCGGAGCACCCGCGCAACCGCCCGCGGCCGTTCGTCCGCGCCGAGCAGGAGAAGCGGTTGAAGGCCGCCGAGCGTGCCTACCAGCAGCTCGGCAAGGTCAACCCGCTGGCGCTGGAGGAGTTCGCGGCGCTGGAGGAACGGCACCAGTTCCTCAGCGAGCAGTTGGAGGACCTGAAGAAGACCCGCGCCGACCTGCTCCAGGTCGTCAAGGAGGTCGACGAGCGCGTCGAGCAGGTCTTCACCGAGGCCTTCCGGGACACCGCGAGGGAGTTCGAGGGCGTCTTCGGCCGCCTCTTCCCCGGCGGGGAGGGACGGCTGGTCCTGACCGACCCCGACAACATGCTCACCACGGGCGTGGACGTCGAGGCCCGGCCCCCGGGCAAGAAGGTCAAGCGGCTGTCGCTGCTCTCCGGCGGGGAGCGCTCGCTGACCGCGGTGGCGATGCTGGTGTCGATCTTCAAGGCCCGGCCGAGTCCGTTCTACGTGATGGACGAGGTCGAGGCCGCGCTCGACGACACCAACCTGCAGCGGCTGATCCGGATCATGCAGGAGCTGCAGGAGGCGTCGCAGCTCATCGTGATCACGCACCAGAAGCGCACGATGGAGGTCGCCGACGCGCTCTACGGCGTGTCCATGCAGGGCGACGGTGTGTCGAAGGTCATCAGCCAGCGGCTGCGCCAGGACCGTGAGCCCTCCACCCCACGGTCCTGACCACGGTTAACTTCAACTCTTGAACGGACGTGCCACCCCAGCACTGCCCCGACGCCCCTAAAACTCGAACCTCTCGCCCTATTGACTTCGAAACTTGAAGGCATAGTCTCTGCAACGTTGCTTTTACCTTCAGGTCCCTTCAACGGCACCTCGAAGGGTGAACCGCCCCGGCAGCGTTGCCGGTAGCCCGAGGAGTACACGTGGCCAGCACATCGCAGGCGCCCAGTCCAGGAGCCGGGACGGCTCACCCCGATCATCTCGGGCACGTCATCTTCATCGCGGCGGCGGCCGCGATGGGCGGTTTCCTGTTCGGCTACGACAGTTCCGTGATCAACGGCGCCGTCGAGGCCATCCGGGACCGCTACGACGTCGGCTCCGCGGTGCTGGCCCAGGTCATCGCCATCGCCCTGATCGGCTGCGCCATCGGCGCCGCCACCGCGGGCCGCATCGCCGACCGCATCGGCCGCATCCGCTGCATGCAGATCGCGGCCGTCCTCTTCACCGTCAGCGCCGTCGGCTCCGCACTGCCCTTCGCGCTGTGGGACCTCGCCATGTGGCGCATCATCGGCGGCTTCGCCATCGGCATGGCCTCCGTGATCGGCCCCGCCTACATCGCCGAGGTCTCCCCGCCCGCCTACCGGGGCCGGCTCGGCTCCTTCCAGCAGGCCGCGATCGTCGTCGGCATCGCGGTGTCGCAGCTTGTCAACTGGGGCCTGCTGAACGCCGCCGGCGGTGACCAGCGCGGCAAGCTGATGGGCCTGGAGGCCTGGCAGGTCATGCTCGGCGTCATGGTGATCCCGGCCGTCCTCTACGGCCTGCTCTCCTTCGCCATCCCCGAGTCCCCCCGCTTCCTGCTCTCGGTCGGCAAGCGCGAACGCGCCAGGAAGGTCCTCGAAGAGGTCGAGGGCAAGGACACCGACTTCGACGCCCGCGTCGCCGAGATCGAGCACGCCATGCACCGCGAGGAGAAGTCCTCCTTCAAGGACCTGCTCGGCGGCAGCTTCTTCTTCAAGCCCATCGTCTGGATCGGCATCGGCCTGTCGGTCTTCCAGCAGTTCGTCGGCATCAACGTCGCGTTCTACTACTCCTCGACGCTGTGGCAGTCGGTCGGCGTCGACCCGACGCAGTCCTTCTTCTACTCGTTCACGACGTCGATCATCAACATCGTCGGCACCGTGATCGCGATGATCTTCGTGGACCGCATCGGCCGCAAGCCGCTCGCCCTGATCGGCTCCGTCGGCATGGTGATCGGCCTGGCGCTGGAGGCGTGGGCCTTCTCCTACCACCTGGTCGACGGCAAGCTCCCGGCGACCCAGGGCTGGGTCGCCCTCATCGCCGCCCACGTCTTCGTCCTCTTCTTCGCCCTCTCGTGGGGTGTGGTCGTCTGGGTCTTCCTCGGCGAGATGTTCCCCAACCGCATCCGCGCCGCCGCCCTGGGCGTGGCCGCCTCCGCGCAGTGGATCGCCAACTGGGCCATCACCGCGAGCTTCCCGTCGCTGGCCGACTGGAACCTCTCCGGCACCTACGTGATCTACACGGTCTTCGCCGCCCTCTCCATCCCCTTCGTGCTGAAGTTCGTGAAGGAGACCAAGGGCAAGGCCCTGGAGGAGATGGGCTGACCGCCCGCCCCGAACCCGGGGAGGAGGCCAAGTCCCCGCCGCCCCCTCCCCGTACCGTCCGCCGCCCCGCCCGGCCGCTCGCCGGGCGGGGCGGCGGTGTCGTACGCGAGATCCGTCCGAACACCGGGGAACACCCCGGAGTGGCTCGCGCGGGCGGGTGCCGGTCGCATGGCATTCTGCTGCGCGAACCGGTCCATTCCGGACCGGTCGCTTGGAGAGTCTTTCGGCTCGGCCGTCGTCAGCCCTGCCGCCCGGTCGGCCGCCGTGTGCGCCCCGGGAGGACACATTTCCTGCTTCAGTCGGATTACCGGCGCAGCCGTTCATCATCCTCCGCGCCGCCAGTCGGTGGCGGAGGTCGAGGAGGCGGTGCGCGAGACCAATCCCCATCTGCTCATCGTGGAAGGCGTGCTGGAGCGCCTCTACGGCCTCGAAGAGCGCCGCGTGGCCCCGCCGGGAACCCTGCCGTCCGATCTCGCGGCCGCGGCGGGCGAGTCCGCGCTGGTCCGGGCCGGCGTCGCGCCCTCCGAGGTGGAACTCCTGATCTTCGCGGGGGTCAGCGAGGACCTGGAGGAACCCGCGACCGCACACGTGGTCGCCCACAAACTCGGCGTGAAGGCACCCGCCTTCGACGTGAAGAACGCCTGCAACGGTGTGCTCAACGCCCTGCAGACCGCCGACGCGCTGATCAGGACCGGGACGCACACGACGGTCCTGGTCGTCACCGGCGAACTGCCCAGCCGGCTGATGCGGCTCCCGGTGGCCGACCGGTCCGCCCTCGCCCACGCCATGCCCGCCTACACCGGGGGCGACATGGGCGCGGCCCTGCTGCTGCGGGCCGGCGACGCCCCCGGCCTGATCGCCATGCGGTTCGCCGCCGACCCGGCCGGCTGGGACGCGGCCACCATGGTCAACCCCTACTTCGGCACCGCGGACGAGCCGAGGTGCCCGCGCATCGACTCCGAGTCGCTGGTGCGCTCGTGCCTGGGCTTCGCGCAGGACGGCGTACGGGAGATGGCGGAGCTGGGCTTCAAGATCGGGGACGCCGACCTCGTCTGCGTCCACCAGGCGTCGGTGCCCTTCACCCGCACCCTCTGCGAGGCCGTGGGCGCCGAGCAGGACCGCGTCGTCCAGGTCTTCCCCCGGTACGGCAACGTCGGCACCGGCAGCCTCCCGCTGCAACTGGTCGAGGCCGAAAGCACCGGGCGGCTCCACCGCGGTGACCTCGTCGCCCTGTTCGGGCTGGCCAGCGGCACGAGCTGCGGCCTCGCCCTGTGCCAGTGGTGAGCGACGCCTGGGTCTGCTCGGTCCTGCAGACGTACGAAGGGGACCCGGCCCCGGCCCACCGGTACGTGGACGGCGAGGGCCGCACCCGGGAACTGTCGCGGGCCCGGCTCCTCGACGAGGTGCGCGACCGCGCCCGGCGGCTGGCGGGGTGCGGGGCGGGCCCCGGCAGCAGGGTGGCGCTGCTGGCCGACGACCCCGGACGGTTCGTCCCCGCCTTCCTCGGCGCGGTCTGGGCCGGCATGGTCCCGGTCCCGCTCCCGCCCCCTCCGGTCCTGGGACGGCGCGACGCCTGGGCCGAGGCCGTCGGCGCGTCGCTCCCCGCCGCCCGGCCCGACCTCGTCGTCGCCGAGGAGACGGTGCTCGCCCTGCTGCCCGCGACACCGGCCCGCCACCTCTCCTACGAAACACTGGAGTCGGCCGCCGAGCCCGCGGACACCCCGGCCCCCGCCGCCTACCGGCCCGGGCGCACCGCCTACCTCCAGTTCAGCAGCGGCAGCACCGGACGGCCCAGGGCCGTCGTCGCCACCGCCGGATCGGTCACCGCCAACAGCCTCGCCATCATGCGCGACGCACTCGCCGCCGACCCGGCCCGCGACCACGGCGTGAGCTGGCTGCCGCTCCACCACGACATGGGCCTGGTCGGCTTCGTCCTCGCCCCCCTGGCCGTCGGCGTACCGGTGACCCTGGTCGCCACCCGGCTGTTCGTCCGCGACCCGGGCGTGTGGATGCGCACCCTGTCCGACGTGAAGGGCACCATCACCGGCGCCCCGAACTTCGCCTACGCGCTGGCCACCCGGCGCACCGACCGGGACCGCCTGGCCCGCCTCGACCTGTCCGGGGCGCACACCCTGCTGTGCGGCGGGGAGCCGGTCAGCCCCCGCACCCTGGGGGACTTCGCCGACGCCCACCGCGCGGCGGGCCTCGACCCGGCGGCGCTGCGCCCCTGCTACGGGCTGGCCGAGTCCACGCTCGCGGTGTCCATCGCCCCCAGGGGCACCGCGTCGCGCCCGGACCGGGTCTCCTGGCCCCGGCTGCGCGACCGCGACCGTGCCGACCCGGGCGGCGACGGCACCGAGTCCGTGGAGGTCATGGGCTGCGGCCGCCCCCTCCCCGGCCACGAGGTCCGTGTGGTCACCGAGTCCGGACTGCCCGGCGCCGACCGGGAGGTGGGCGAGATCTGGGTGCGCGGGCCCTCCGTCTGCGCCGGGTACGTGGACCGGACCCGGGACCGGCCGGTTCCGGTCACCCACGACGGCTGGCTGCGCACCGGGGACCGCGGCTACCTGGCCGACGGTGTGCTCCACCCGACGGGCCGGCTGAAGGACGTCCTCGTCGTCCAGGGGCGCAACATCGACCCGCAGCGCGTCGAGTGGGCCGCGGAGGCGGTGGACGGCGTCCGCACCGGCGGAGCGGTCGCCTTCACCCGGCCCGGCACCGACACCGAGGAGGTGGTCGTGGTCGCCGAGTGCCGGCCCCGCCGGAGCGCCGGCATCGGCGACGCCGTACGGGAGACCGTGTCGCGGCGGCTCGGGCTGGGCGTCGGCGACGTCGTGGCCGTCGGCCCGGGCACGGTCGCGAAGACGACCTCGGGCAAACCCCGGCGCCAGGAGATGCGCCGCCGCTACCTCCTCGGAGACCTCTCATCCCTGCCCACCGAACCCCCAAGGAACAGCCCATGACACCGACCGACATTCCCCAGGTCCTGCAGCGTGCCTACCAGCAGGTGACGCAGCGCGACCCCGGGACCCTGCACCGGGACACCGACATCCGCGCGCTGGGCGTGGACTCCGTGCAGCTCCTCGAGATCATCGTGATCGCCGAGACGGAGCTGGGGCTGCGCGTCCCGGACGCGGCCCTCGGCGGCGTGGAGACGATCGGGGACCTGTACGACATGCTCGGCCGGGCCGCACCGCAGGCGCCGACCCAACTGCCCGCGCCCGCGCCCGCACCGGCGCAGGCTCCCGCCGCTGCCCGGATCGCGCGATGACCTCGATCGCGCTGCGCGAGGCGTTCCACCGGGAGTTCATGACCTTCTTCGAGCGGGCCGAACGCACCCGCCGCTGGAGCGTCTTCGACGACATCCCCTGGGACCGGCTGGACGAGGTGTCCGCCCGGGACGAACTGGCCCTGGCCGCCGAGACGTTCTGCGGCATCGAGATGTTCCTCCCCGACTACCTCCAGGCCCACCTCTCGCTGCTGGCCGGCGACTACGGGCAGGCGTGGTTCTCCGCGAACTGGGGCTACGAGGAGGCCAAGCACGCGCTGGCCCTGCGCGAGTACCTGCTGCGCAGCGGCCAGCGCACCGAGACGCAGATGCGGGAGTTCGAGGAGGCCGTGACGGCACGCCACTGGGAGCCGCCGTACCGGACGCCCCGGCAGATGGTCGTGTACTCGGCGCTCCAGGAGCTGACGACCTTCGTGAGCTACCGCGAGCAGCGCGACCTGGCCCGGCGGACGCAGGACCCCGTCCTCGCCGAGGTCTACCGGCTGATCGGGCGGGACGAGATGGCGCACTGCCGTTTCTACCAGCGGATCCTGGGCCTGCACCTCGACGAGGACCGCACCGGCACGCTGAAGGACCTGGCCCACGTGGTGCGCACCTTCCGCATGCCCGCCCACGAGCTGCTGCCCGACCGCGCGGACCGGGAGAGCGTGCGCACCACGGGCTTCGGCAACGGCGCCTTCATCACGGAGGTCCTCCTGCCCTCGCTCGGCGCGCTCGGCCTGACCCGGCACGACCTCTACGCCGCCGCGGCCACCGTGCCCGCGGCCCGCTAGACACGGGCGGAGCGGTGCCTCCCCGCGTACGGGCGGGGGGCGCCGCTCCTGAACGACGCTTTCAGAGCGCGGAGTTCACGTGGCCGGCGAACCTGCGGGCCTGCGCCTCGGACGCCCGCAGCAGTGCCGCGAGCCGGTCCCTGGCCTCCTCGCCCTCGGCGCCGAGGCCGGTCCGGTCGAACACCCGCAGGTGACGCGTCACCGGTGCGAGCACTTCCGTGTGGTGGGTCACGGGGGAGTAGATGCCCGACCGCGCCATCGACATCGACAGGCGCGGGAAGTCCGGCGCGCCGTGCGCGGGGGACCGGAACGTCGCCACCACGGTCGCCAGGGCCCCGATGGTCCGCTCCGGCTGGAGCTCCATGGCCGCTTCGAGCACCCGGCGGTAGAACAGCATGTGCCGGTTCTCGTCCTGCGCGATCCGCTGCAGCAGCGCCACGCACACCGGCTCGCCGGAGATCCGCTTGATGTTCCGGTACGAGATCCGGGTCGCCAGCTCCTGGAGGGTCACGTACACCAGCCCGGCCAGGACGTCGCCGCGGTAGTCGCTGTCGTACCCGGTCTGCATGTGCAGGCGGCGCGCGTCCTCCATGGCCACCGGATCGGCGGTCCGCGTGACGATCAGGTAGTCCCGGACGGCCGTGCCGTGGCGGTCCTCCTCCACCGTCCACCGGTTGACCCAGGTGCCCCACGCGCCGTCCCTGCCGAACAGCTCGGCGATCACCCGGTGGTAGCTGGGCAGGTTGTCCTCGCTCAACAGGTTGTGCAGCAGCGCGTCCCGCACCGCCGACTCCATCGCCCCCTGCTCCGGCGCCCAGGGCTCGCCCCCGAGGACGCCGTCGTAGTCGCGTCCCAGCCCCCACGGGACGAACCGGTGCGGATACCAGTCGTCGGCGCCGCGGAAATGGTCGTCCAGGGCCCGTGCGACCACCGGCTCCAACTCCGTGAGCAGCCCGACGTCTTCGCGCTCCACCTCTGGCGCACGCATAACAGCCTCCCGACGATGCCGAAGTGCGGCGGGACCGGCCACCCTCCGGCGGTCCCCAACCGGTCACCGGCATGCTCGCCCACCGCGTGTGCCCCGGCGGTACAGCGCGCCGGGCGACCGGTGAGAGCCGGTAAGTGTGATGAACTCCAGTGCGTTGCAGGGTGGTTCGCGTCCAGGGCCCGTCTGGACCGGCCGGGTGAAGTTCCCGCGCGGGACGGAGTCGGCGCGGTGCGGGCGGCCGGGCGCGTCCTACCGTGGCGCCATGCCTCCCCCCACGCCGCCGGCCTCTCTGCTGCCCGGCTATCCGGCAGCCGACCGGTGGCGGCGCGTCCCCCGGACCGGTCAGCACTACGTGGACACGGGCTCGGGTCCACCCGTCCTGCTGCTGCACGGCAATCCCTCGTGGAGCTACCAGTGGCGCCACCTGATGGCCGCACTGTCCCCGGACTTCCGCTGCGTCGCCCCCGACCTCGCCGGGCTCGGCCTGTCCCCGCGACCGCGCGTCCCGGCCGCCGCCGTCGACCGGCACCTGCTGCAACTCGACCACCTCGACGCCCTGTTCGACCACCTCGTCGGCACTCAGGACATGCCCCGCGACGGCTGGACGCTGGTGCTGCACGACTGGGGCGGACCGCTCGGCCTGGCCTGGGCACGGCGCCGGGCACTGCGCCCCGCCCGCGTCGTGGTGCTCAACTCCGTCTGCTTTCCCTGGCCTTCTGGCTACCGGCTGCCGGTGTACCTGCGCTGGATCCGGGACCACCGCGGCGTCGCGGCCCTCGCCCACGCCACCAACTTCTTCCCCCGGGCCGCGGTGCGCGGCGGCGTCGTGGCCCCGCTGCGCCGGGCCGAACGCCGGGCGTACCTGCTGCCGCTCGCCCGGAGCGGAGACCGGCGTGCGGTCGTGGACTTCGTACGCGGCATCCCGCGCGACGAACGGGAGGAGTCCTGGCGGCTCCTCGATCCGGCCGGTGCCGACGGAGCCGACCTGCGCGGCCTTCCGCTGTTCGTCGGCTGGGGCATGCGCGACCCGGTGTTCACGCCCGTAGTCCTGGCGGAGTGGGAGCGGCGCTTCCCGCACGCCCGGGTCCACCGCTACCCCGACGCCGGCCACTACGTCATGGAGGACGCGGCCGGCCGGCTCGGCCACGACATCCGCGGCTTCCTCTCGTCCACGGAACGGGGCTGACATGGCACACCTCCACGCCCGGCTCGAACAGCTCGCCGCGGAGCGCCCGCACGACACCGCCCTGGTCCTCGGCCGCCGCGACGGAGCGGGCCGGGCCGTCACGTTCGCCCGGCTCGTCGCGGGGTGCCGGGAGGCGGCCGAGGCCTTCGAACGGGCCGGGGTGCGCCGCGGCCACAAGGCCGTGACCATGACCGGCGACCCCTACCACCTGTTCACCACCGTCCACGGGCTGCTCGCCGTCGGAGCCGTCCCGGTCCTGGTCGACCCCGGTCTGCCCCGCGCCGACCTGCGCCAGTGCCTGGACGAGGTGGCCCCCGAGGCGTTCGTCGGACAACCCCTCGCCCACCTGGGCCGTACGGCGCTGGGCTGGGCCCGGGGACACGTGCGGACGGCCGTCGTCACCGGGGCGGCCGTCCCGGGACTGCGGCGGCGTCTGCCCCTGCCCCGCGCCCGGCGGGGCGGGGAAGCCGCCGGCCCGCCGCGGGACACCCGGCCCCCGGCGCCGGACGACCTCGCGCTGATCGCCTTCACCTCCGGCTCGACCGGCGTCCCCAAGGGCGCCGAGTACCACCACCGCACCCTGGCGGGGCAGGCCGAGACGCTGGCCCGCCTGGTCGGCACCGACGGCACGCTGTTCGCCGGGTTCCTCCCCGTCGTGCTGCTGGGACCGGTGCTGGGGCACACCACGCTCGCGCCCGCGGTCAACCACCGCGCCCCGGCCCGCACCCCGCCCGGACGCCTGGTCCGCCCGCTCCTGGAGAACCGGACGGAGGTGGTGGTCGGCTCGCCCGCCGTGCTGCGGCTGCTGGCCGAGCACTGCGCGCGCCGCGGCCTCACCCTGAGCCGCGTCGACCGCGTGATCTCCTTCGGCGCCCCGCTGCGGGCCGCACTCGCCGACGCCCTGCACGCGGTGCTGCGGCCGGACGCCGAGGTGCTCAGCGCCTACGGGGCCACCGA
This sequence comes from Streptomyces sp. NRRL F-5650, assembly GCF_000721365.1. NCBI lineage: Bacteria > Bacillati > Actinomycetota > Actinomycetes > Kitasatosporales > Streptomycetaceae > Streptomyces > Streptomyces sp. NRRL F-5650. The sequence continues at coordinate 163,973 of NZ_JOGV01000011.1, forward strand.
GTGCCTGCCGGTGAGCGCCGCCGGCACCGCCGAGGCCCGCTCACCGGGCCCCGGCACGTGCGTGGGCCGGCCCGTCGAGGGCGTCGTCGCCAGGATCCTGGACGCCGGTCCCGACGGCGTCGGCGAGATCGCCGTCACCGGCGGCAACGTCAGCCCGGCCTACCACGCGCGTCCCGAGGTCACCGCGGCCACCAAGACCCTCACCGCCCAGGGCGTCCAGCACCGGACCGGCGACATGGGGACCATCGACGCGCAGGGCCGCATCTGGTTCCACGGCCGCCGCAGCCACCGCGTCCTCGGCACCGGTCACGTCCTGACCACCGAGGACGTCGAGGCCGCCGCCGACACCGTGCCCGGCGTGCGCCGCAGCGCCCTCGTCGGGGTCGGCGACCCGGGCCGGCAGCGCGCCGTGCTGTGCGTCGAGCTGACCACGCGGGGGCCCGGGCGCGCGGCGGTGGTCGCGGCGGTGCGCGCACTGCTCGACCGGCGACCCGACGGGCGGCACATCACCGACGTCCTCGTCCACCCGGGGTTCCCGACGGACATCCGGCACAACTCCAAGATCAACCGCGAGCGGCTGGCCGCCTGGGCCACCCGGCGCCTGCGGAGGCAGCGGTGAGCGCACCGGCCGCACCGGTCCCCGCCCGGGTCCTCGTCACCGGCGGCAGCGGCTTCCTCGGCGCCGAGATCTGCCGGCAGCTCACCGCCCGCGGCACCGAGACCGTCTCCCTCAGCCGCCGCCCGAGCGCCGCGCTGACGCGGCTCGGCGTCCGCCAGGTCCACGGCGACCTCACCGACCCGGCCGCCGTCGACCGGGCGCTCGCCGGGTGCGACGCCGTCGTCCACAACGCCGCCCTCGCGGGAACGGGCGGTCCGGCGGCCCCCTACTGGTGCACCAACGTCGACGGCACCCGTACGGTGCTCGACCGGTGCCGCCGGCTCGGCGTGCGCACCCTCGTCCACACCTCGACCGCCAGCGTCGTCTTCCGGCCCGGGGGCCTGGAGAACGCCGACGAGCGGCTGCCCCACCCGCGCCGGCACCTGGCCGCCTACCCCCGCACCAAGGCCGTCGCCGAGACACTGGCCCTCGCCGCCCACGGCTCCGGCGGCCTCGCCACCCTCGCCCTGCGCCCGCACATCATCTGGGGGCCGGGCGACCCGCACTTCCTGCCCGCCCTGACCCGCGCCGTCCGCCGGGGGCGCCTCGTCATGCCGGGCAACGGGACCAACCTCGTCGACACCACCCACGTCCGCACCGCCGCCCACGCCCACCTGCTCGCCCTCGACCGGCTCCACCAGGGGTGCCCGGTCGGCGGGCGGGCCTACTTCGTCGCCCAGGGCGAGCCGCTGCCCCTGCGCGACATCGTCGGCCTGCTGCTCGCCGCCGCCGGGGTCCGCGCCACCTGGCGGCCGGTGCCCGCCCCACTCGCCCACGCCGCCGCTGCCGCCCGCGAGACGGCGGACCGGCTGCGGGGCGCCACCGGCACGCACGGCCTCAGCCGCTTCCTGGTCGCCGAACTGGTGCACCCGCACTGGTTCGACCTGACCGCCGCCCGCACCGGCCTCGGGTTCACCCCGCCGCTCGGCTTCGCCGACGGCATCCGGGAGGCGTTCGAGGCCGCGGGCCGCCCCGCCGCCGGCGCCGGCACCCTCGCCCGGCTCCTGCCCGCCCCTCCGGGCCCGGCCCCCCGGTCCGGGCCGAAGCCTCCGCTCTCGTCCGCCCACCCCGCCGTACCCGGCATCGAGAAGGGAACCGCCCGCCCATGACCGACACCTACGACGTGATCCGCTCCGTGCTGACCACGACGTTCCGCGTCCCCGACGACGAGATCAGCCCCGAGCGCACCCTCGAACAGCTCGAACTCGACTCGCTCGCCCTCGCCGAGTTCGCGCTCATCCTCCAGGAACGCCTGGAGGTGCGGGTCGACGAGGAGCACGCCACCCGGGCCACCACCCTCGCCCAGGTGACCGAGCACCTCGACACCCTGCGCGCCCGGTCGGTGACCACGCCGTGACACCCCGCACCCCCGTCGCGATCACCGGGCTGGGCCTGGTCACCCCCGGCGGAGACGGAGCGGAGGCGACCTGGGAAGCGGTGTGCGCGGGAACCGGCACCGCCGCCCCGGACCCCCTCCTCGCCGGCCTGCCCGTCGACTTCTCCTGCCGGGTCCCGCTGACCGAGGAGGAACTGGACCGGCGGGTCGGACGCCGCTCGTGGCGCATGGGACGCTCCGCGAAGCTCGCCGTCCTCGCCGCCCGGGAGGCCGTCCGCGACGCCGGCCACCGGCCCGCCGACTGGGACGGCGCCCGCGTCGCGGTGATCCTCGGCTGCGGCATGGGCTGCGTGGACAAGTGGGAGGAGCAGGGCAGGCGCCTGGAGGAGCGCGGTCCCGACTTCGTCTCGCCCCTCGCCATCCCCCTGGTCCTGCCCAACCTCGGCACCGGTGAGGTCTCCATCGACCTCGGGGCCCGGGGCATCGGCCTCGCCCCCGCCACCGCCTGCGCCTCCGGGGCGACCGCCCTCGCGCTGGCCCGCGACCTGCTGGCGGCCGGCCTGTGCGACGTGGCCGTGGCCGGCGGCGTCGAAGCGGGCGTCAGCCGGCTGTCCACCACCGGCTTCTGGCGCATGGGAGCCCTCTCGGAACGCCGCGACGCGCCCGCCGAGGCGTCCCGGCCGTTCGCCGCCGACCGCGACGGCTTCGTCGTGGGGGAGGGCGCCGGCGTGCTGGTCCTGGAACGCGTCGCCGACGCCGCGGCCCGCGGCAGGCCGCCCCGCGCCCTGCTCGCGGGCTGCGGCAGTACCTCCGACGCCCACCACCCCACCGCGCCGTCACCGGACGGGCGGGGAGCGGAGGCGGCCCTGCGCACCGCGCTCGCCGAGGCCGGGCTCGCCCCGCACGACGTCGACCACGTCAACGCCCACGGCACGTCCACGGAGCTCAACGACGCCACCGAGGCCGGCCTGATCGCGCGGGTCCTGCCGCACCGGCCCAGCGTCACCGCGGCCAAGGGGGTCCTCGGGCACAGCCTCGGCGCCGCCGGGGGTATCGAGGCCGCGCTGACCGTGCTGACCCTCCAGCACCGCCGCGTCCCGCCGGTCGCCAACCTGGAGGCTCCCGCGCCCGGGCTCGACCTCGACTGCGTGGTGAAGCGGCCCCGCCGCCAGGAGGTCCGCGCCGCGGTCAGCCACTCCTTCGGCTTCGGCGGGCACAACGTCGTCCTCGCGCTGACCCGTCCGTAGCCCACCGGGCGGGGTGCCGGCGGGGCCTCAGACGGTCACGGTCCCGGCTCGTTCCGCCGGCTCGGCGGGGCGCTCCGGGACGACCGCCGCGGGCTTCGGCAGCACGAGGTACAGCAGACCGGAGATCACCACCGTGGCCACCCAGCCCAGTCCGTACTCGCCGACGACGTTGTTCGCCGCGAGCGGGCCGGTGAACCAGTCGGACGTGGTGAACATCAGACCGGCGGCCAGGCCCACCGCCCAGGCGGCGACGGCGGCGGGGGAGAAGCCGCCGCGGTACCAGTAGGCGCTGGTGCGGCCGGTGTCGGCCAGGGCCGCGCCGTCGTACTCCCGGCCGCGCAGCAGGTCCGCGCCGAAGACGCCGACCCAGGCGGAGAAGGCGACCGCGAGCAGCGACAGGAAGGCGATGAAGGACCCCATGAAGCTGGTCGCCACCAGCATCAGCACGCCGCCGAAGACGAGCGAGATCACGGCGTTGACCGAGACCGCCCAGTGCCGCGGGACCTTGAAGCCCAGGGTCTGCGCGGTGAAGCCGGCCGAGTACATCGACATCGAGTTGATCAGCAGCATGCCGATCAGCGCGATCAGCAGGTACGGCACCGCGATCCAGGTGGGCAGGATCTCGCCGAGGAAGGAGACCGGGTCGGCGGCCGAGGCCAGGTCCGGCGTGGAGACGGCCATGATCATGCCCATCAGGACCATGGGCAGCACGACGATGCCGGCCCCGCCGACCGTGACACCCACGATGCCCTTCGAGGACGCCGTGCGCGGCAGGTAGCGGGTGAAGTCGGGAGCGGACGGGATCCAGCTCACCCCGCCGGCCGCGATCAGACCGACGCCCGTGATCATCGCGGCCACCGAGCCGGCGGACCGGCCGAAGACCGCGGACCAGTCCGTGTCCACGATCAGGTAACCCAGCACGAGCACGGAGAAGGCGCCGAAGAGGTACGTCGCGTACTTGTTGCACTTCTGCACGGCGTTGATGCCCAGCCCCGAGATCGCGAACGTCGCCACGACGAAGGCCAGCAGCGTCACCATGTCCAGCACGCTGTTCGCGCGGATGCCGAACACAATGTCCAGCACGGTGAGCAGGGCGTACGCGCCGGTCACCGCGTTGATCGTCTCCCAGCCCCAGCGGGCGACCCAGATCAGCGAGCCCGGCAGCAGATTGCCCCGCTGCCCGAACACCGCGCGGGAGAGCGCCATGCCGGGGGCACCGCCCCGCTTGCCGGCGATGCCGATCAGACCCACCAGGCCGTACGACACGACGGGCGCCGCGGCCGCGACGACCAGGGCCTGCCAGAAGTTGAGCCCGTACGCCACGACGAGGCTCGCGCCCATCGTGAGCAGCAGCACGCTGATGTTGGCGCCGACCCAGGTCGGGAACAGGTCGCGGATCCGGGCGGTGCGCTCGTGGTCGGGCACCTGCTCGATGCCACGGGTTTCCAGGGCGCCTTCGTTCTCGGCGGTCTTGCTCATGTGGGGGGTCCGTGCCTCGATCGTGGGGGAGAGGGGACGGTCGGGACTCTACGCGCGTTGACGCATCCTCTTCCATCGTACTTTGCTCCGACTCGTTCCTTCCAGGGCCCTTTGTCCTTCGGACGAAACCACAAGGAGCCGACAGCCGGGACCCGAGCAGGGGGTCACGCATACTGGACGCGTTATGGAAATCGTCATCCTTGCTGTAGTCATCGCCGTGGTCGTGATCGGCGCGCTCGGCGGGCTGGTGGTCGGCAGTCGCCGCAAGAAGCTGCCTCCGCCGCCTCCCGCGACGCCCGACATCACCGCCCCTCCGGCCGAGCCGCACGTCGGCGAAGAGGCCGAGACGCCGCGCGACGAAACGCGCCGGACGATAGAGGAGGTCGACCTCCCGGACGGCGGCACCGCCACCGTCGAGGAGCCGCCCGTCGTCGAAGAGCTCGAGATCCCGCAGATCGAGGTTCCCGAGCCCACCGCCGGCCGTCTGGTCCGGCTCCGTGCCCGCCTCTCCCGCTCGCAGAACGCGCTCGGCAAGGGACTGCTGACCCTGCTGTCCCGGGAGCACCTCGACGAGGACACCTGGGAGGAGGTCGAGGACACGCTCCTCACGGCCGACGTCGGCGTACAGCCCACCCAGGAGCTGGTCGAGCGGCTGCGCGAGCGGGTGAAGGTGCTCGGCACCCGCACCCCCGAGGAGCTGCGCGGACTGCTGCGCGAAGAGCTGATCAACCTCGTCGGCCCCGACATGGACCGCGAGGTCAGGACCGAGCCCGCCACCGGCAAGCCCGGCATCGTGATGGTCGTCGGGGTCAACGGCACCGGCAAGACCACCACCACCGGCAAGCTCGCCCGCGTCCTGGTCGCCGACGGCCGCAGCGTCGTCCTCGGTGCCGCCGACACCTTCCGTGCCGCCGCCGCCGACCAGCTCCAGACCTGGGGCGAGCGCGTCGGCGCCCACACCGTGCGCGGGCCGGAGGCCGGCGACCCGGCGTCCGTGGCCTTCGACGCGGTCAAGGAGGGCAAGGAGCTGGGTTCGGACGTCGTGCTCATCGACACCGCCGGCCGCCTGCACACCAAGACCGGCCTCATGGACGAGCTGGGCAAGGTCAAGCGCGTCGTGGAGAAGCACGCGCCGCTGGACGAGGTGCTGCTCGTGCTCGACGCCACCACGGGCCAGAACGGGCTGATCCAGGCCCGGGTCTTCGCCGAGGTCGTGGACATCACCGGCATTGTGCTCACCAAGCTGGACGGCACGGCCAAGGGCGGCATCGTGGTCGCCGTGCAGCGCGAACTGGGCGTGCCGGTCAAGCTGATCGGGCTCGGCGAGGGCGCGGACGACCTGGCACCGTTCGAGCCCGCGGCCTTCGTGGACGCCCTCATCGGCGAGTGACGCAGCCTGCGGCGCCCTGCGTACGCACGCGTGAGAAGCGCCCGCCTCCCGGACCGGGGGACGGGCGCTTCGCCGTGTCGGGCGGCCCGTGCGCCGCGGCGCACGCCTCCTGAGCGACACCGCGCGGCGGCCGGGAAGCCGCCGGGGCACTCCGGAGTTGTGGGAGCGGCGCGGGTGGTGGCCCGGAGGGGGCCTGGGGGGAGCGCGGGGGCCGGGGCGGGGGCCGGTGCGGGGAGCGGTGTGGTCCGGGCGGCTGACCCGGGGCTCCGGGACGGCGCTGGGCCGCTCTGGCGGTGTGGGGGAGGTGCGGGTGGTGGCTCGGAGGGCTCAGGGGAGGAACTGCGGGGGTGGCCCGGGGTGGGTGTGGGTGCGGTGTCGTTTGGCCGGGTGATCCGGGGGCCTGGGACGGCGCCGAGCCGCTCTGGAGGTGCGGGGCGTCTGCGGCTGCGGGGGCGTCGGGGCGGGGTGCCGGTGTGGTCCGTGCCGGTGTGCCGGTGTGTCGGTGCGCCGGTGCGCCGGTGCGCCGGTGCGGACCGGGTGGCTGACCCGGTGAGTCATGAAACCGCCGGGTGACGCCGGGGACGGTCTAGACGGTCCCCTGGTGGCTCCGGTCGAGGCCGGTGGTCTGCGCCCGGGACCGGTGGGCCAGGTACGCCAGCGTCCCCAGGAGCAGCCTGGCCGCCGGGGGCCGCGTGGCCGAGTCGAGGGCCGGGGGCCGCAGCCAGCGCACCGCGCCCCGGCCCCCGCGGTCGGAGGGCGGCGCCGTGATGTACGTACCCGGGCCGAGGCCGCGCAGGTCGAGGGCGGACGGATCGTCCCAGCCCATGCGGTACAGCAGCCGGGGCAGCTCGGCGGCGGCGCCCGGCGCGACGAAGAACTGGGCGCGGCCCTGCGGCGTCGCCGCGACCGGGCCGAGCGGGAGGCCCATGCGCTCCAGCCGGGCCAGTGCCCGCAGGCCGGCGGGCTCGGCCACCTCGATCACGTCGAAGGCCCGCCCGGCCGCGAGCATCACCGCCGCGCCGGGAAACCGCCCCCACGCCTCGCTCGCCTCGTCGAGCCGCGCCCCGGCGGGAACCTCGGGCGCGAAGTCCAGGGGGTGCGCGCCCGGCGCCGGGCAGTCGGGCAGGCCGCACGAGCAGGCGCCCGCGGCGGCCCGGGCGCCCGGGACCACGTCCCAGCCCCACAGCCCGGTGAACTCGGCCACAACGGTGCACTCCGAGGCGCGGCCGCGGCGGCGCGCACCGGACCGGATCTCGCGCATGCCCCGACTGCTGCCGATGCCGATGGTGAAACCCATGCCCCCTCCAACGGGTCCGGCGCGGTGACGGTTACGCAGCGGACGTGAGACGTGACTCTCTGCTTCCACCTCCCCAGTCCCGGGCGATTCAGGCAGCGCCCGGAAGCACGCCGGGTAGTGCGCCCGGCCGTGCACGCTCCGGCGTGCACCGTTGCACCGACTCCAGAGTGGCGTGTGTCAAGTGAATCGCGTCCCGGCCGCGCTGAGTTCATTCGAAGGGGTGGCGAATGGTGGCGATTCCGCAATCGCCATGGCTGAACGAGTGATCGCGGGACTACTTTGAGTGCATGGAGCCTTGGGGCACATGCACTTGTGGGTATGCCGGAGGCAACCCGGTTCTCCGTTCGAAGGGTGGCAACCACCGGACGGAGCGCCGTGACCACCGGCATTCTGATAGGGCTTGGCGCACTCGGCGACAGGTGGTCTCAGGGATGGGGGCGTTCCAGTGAGCGGCAACGGCGGAAGCGGTACGAGCGCGGGGAGTGCGTCGCACCCCGACAAGCGCCCGAACGAGCTGCTCACGTCCTGGTTCGCCCGCAGCGGCTGGTCCAAGGGCGAGCTGGCCCGCCAGGTCAACCGCCGGGCCCGCCAGCTCGGCGCCAATCACATCTCCACCGACACCTCGCGCGTGCGCCGCTGGCTCGACGGGGAGAACCCGCGCGAACCCATCCCGCGGATCCTGTCCGAGCTGTTCTCCGAGCGTTTCGGCGTCGTCGTCTCCGTCGAGGACCTGGGCCTGCGTTCCACCCGCCCCACCCCCTCCGCGACCGGCGTCGACCTCCCCTGGACGGGCCCGCAGACCGTGGCCCTGCTCAGCGAGTTCTCGCGCAGCGACCTCATGCTGGCGCGGCGCGGCTTCCTCGGGAGCTCGCTGGCCCTCTCCGCGGGCCCGTCCCTCATCGAGCCCATGCAGCGCTGGCTCGTCCCCACCCCCTCCGCCGGCCAGTCCGCCGAACGCGAGGGCGCCGCCCCCGGCTCCCGCGCGCGCGGGAGGCTGTCCCGGCCGGAGCTGGAGCTGCTGGAGTCCACGGCCGTCATGTTCCGCCGCTGGGACGCCCAGTGCGGCGGCGGTCTGCGCCGCAAGGCCGTCGTCGGCCAGCTCCACGAGGTCACCGACCTGCTCCAGGAACCCCAGTCGGAGACCACCCGCGCCAAGCTCTTCAAGGTCGCCGCCGAGCTGGCCGAGCTGGCCGGCTGGATGTCGTACGACGTGGGGCTCCAGCCCACCGCCCAGAAGTACTTCGTGCTCGCCCTGCACGCCGCCAAGGAGGCGGGGGACCGGCCGCTGGGCTCGTACATCCTCTCCAGCATGAGCCGTCAGATGATCCACCTCGGCCGGCCCGACGACGCCCTGGAACTGATCCATCTCGCCCAGTACGGCAGCCGCGACTGCGCCGGCCCCCGCACCCAGTCGATGCTGTACGCGATGGAGGCCCGCGCCTACGCCAACATGGGCCAGCCCGGCCGCACCAAGCGAGCGGTGCGCATGGCCGAGGACATCTTCGCCGAGGCCGACGAGTGGGACGAGCCGGACCCCGACTGGATCCGCTTCTTCTCCGAGGCCGAACTGCACGGCGAGAACAGCCACTCCTTCCGCGACCTGGCCTACGTCGCGGGCCGCAGCCCCGCCTACGCCTCCCTCGCCGACCCCCTGATGCGCCGGGCCGTGGAGCTGTTCGCCAAGGACGAGGAACACCAGCGGTCCTACGCGCTCAACCTCATCGGCATGGCCACCGTGCACCTGCTGCGCCGCGAGCCCGAGGAGAGCGCCGTCCTCGCCAAGCAGGCCATGGGCATCGCCAAGAAGGTCCGCTCCGAACGCGTCAACACCCGCATCCGCAAGACCGTCGACACGGCCGTACGCGATTTCGGCGACCTCGGTGAGGTCGTCGACCTCACCGAACGGCTCGCCGTCGAGCTGCCGGAGACCGCCGAAGCGGTCTGAACCCCCACCAGCCCCGGCCGCGGCCGGCCCTCCCGAACTGCCCGACTCGGCTCCCCCATGCCAGGTCATTCGGAGGCCCGCCGCGGCCGGCTCGTCACCCGGTACCGACCACCCGCGCACGGTGGCCGGCGCGCGGGACGGCGGCCGGCCGTTCACCCACGCGTAACACGCACCGCGCCTTCGTCACGGCGGCGAAACACCGAGGGGCCTCCACGGAAACCGCGCTGCGCCAGTCTCGTGGCGCATAACCGGCCCACCCCTCACCGCCCGCCCGCCAGGCTTCGCCCGCACGGGGCCGTACCAACGACGAGGAGACGCCGATGGCTCCAGCCATCACGCTCGCGGCAGAGACCGAGCTCTCCGCCGCCAACACAGGCTTCATGCTCATCTGCTCCGCCCTGGTGATGCTCATGACGCCCGCCCTGGCCTTCTTCTACGGAGGCATGGTCCGCGTCAAGAGCACCCTGAACATGCTGATGATGAGCTTCATCAGCCTCGGGATCGTCACCGTCCTGTGGGTGCTCTACGGCTTCTCCATGGCGTTCGGCACCGACTCCGGCAGCCTCGTCGGCTGGAACTCCGACTGGCTCGGCCTCAGCAACATCGGCCTGACCGAGCTGTGGGACGGATACACGATCCCCGTCTTCGTGTTCCTGGTCTTCCAGCTCATGTTCGCCGTCCTCACCCCGGCCCTGATCAGCGGCGCCCTCGCGGACCGCGTGAAGTTCACCGCCTGGGCGCTGTTCATCGCCCTGTGGGCCACGATCGTCTACTTCCCCGTCGCCCACTGGGTCTGGGGCGCCGGCGGCTGGGCCTTCGAACTGGGCGTGATCGACTTCGCCGGCGGAACCGCCGTGCACATCAACGCCGGTGCGGCCGCGCTCGGCGTGATCCTCGTCATCGGCAAGCGGGTCGGGTTCAAGAAGGACCCGATGCGCCCGCACAGCCTGCCGCTGGTCATGCTCGGCGCGGGCCTGCTCTGGTTCGGATGGTTCGGCTTCAACGCCGGGTCGTGGCTCGGCAACGACGACGGCGTCGGCGCGCTGATGTTCGTCAACACCCAGGTCGCCACCGGCGCCGCCGTCCTCGGCTGGCTCGCCTACGAGAAGATCCGGCACGGCGCCTTCACCACCCTCGGCGCGGCCTCCGGCGCCGTCTCCGGCCTGGTCGCCATCACCCCGGCCGGCGGCGCGGTCTCCCCGCTCGGCGCGATCGCCGTCGGGCTCATCGCCGGCGTGGTCTGCGCCATGGCCGTCGGCCTGAAGTACAAGTTCGGCTACGACGACTCCCTCGACGTGGTCGGCGTCCACCTCGTCGGCGGCATCCTCGGCTCGCTGCTCATCGGCTTCTTCGCCAGCGGCAAGGGCCAGTCCGACGTCCAGGGCCTCTTCTACGGCGGCGGCCTCGACCAGTTCTGGAAGCAGTGCGCCGGCGTCTTCGGCGTCCTCGCCTACTCCCTGGTCGTCTCCGCGGTCCTCGCCCTCCTGCTGGACAAGACGATCGGCATGCGGGTACCGGAGGACGTCGAGGTGGCCGGCATCGACCAGGCCGAGCACGCCGAGACCGCATACGACTTCAGCGGCGCCGGCGGCGGTGCCGCCCGGACGACCGCCGCACCGGCCGCCTCCACGGCCGCGCCGGCCCCGAGCAAGAAGGTGGACGCATGAAGCTCATCACCGCCGTCGTCAAGCCGCACCGGCTCGACGAGATCAAGGAGGCCCTCCAGGCCTTCGGGGTCCACGGCCTGACCGTCACCGAGGCCAGCGGTTACGGCCGCCAGCGCGGACACACCGAGGTCTACCGCGGTGCCGAGTACACCGTCGACCTCGTGCCCAAGATCCGCATCGATGTCCTGGCCGAGGACGACGACGCCGAGCAGCTCATCGACGTCGTGGTCAAGGCGGCCCGCACCGGCAAGATCGGCGACGGCAAGGTCTGGGCGGTCCCGGTCGACACGGCCGTACGGGTCAGGACCGGCGAGCGCGGACCCGACGCGCTCTGACACGACGGACGGACAAGGAGTCGCCGGGTGACGAGTACGGACGTGACGCAACCAGCAGAAGGCCCGCAACCCGGCGGCTACGCGGCGGCCCGGCTGCGCCTCCTCACCGAGGGGGCGCGGACCGGGCCGCCGCGCCGCAGGGCACTGGCCGAACTGACCGACGCCTGGCTGGCCGGCCTCTTCGGCGCGGCCACCGCACACCCCGCGGGGGTCTCCCTCGTCGCGGTCGGCGGATACGGGCGCGGCGAACTCTCCCCGCGCAGCGACCTGGACCTGCTCCTGCTGCACGACGGCCGGGACGACAAGGCCGTCGCGGCCCTCGCCGACCGCCTCTGGTACCCGGTCTGGGACCTCGGCCTCGACCTCGACCACTCCGTCCGCACCCCGCAGCAGGCCCGGAAGACTGCGGGCGAGGACCTCAAGGTCCACCTCGGGCTCCTGGACGCCCGCCACCTCGCCGGAGACCTCGGCCTGACCACCGCCCTGCGCACCGCCGTCCTCGCCGACTGGCGCAACCAGGCCCCCAAACGCCTCCCCGAACTCCGGGACCTGTGCGCCGAGCGCGCCGAACGCCAGGGCGAGCTGCGGTTCCTGCTGGAACCCGACCTCAAGGAGGCCAGAGGCGGCCTGCGCGACGCCACCGCCCTGCGCGCCGTCGCCGCGTCCTGGCTGGCCGACGCCCCGCGCGAGGGCCTCGACGACGCCCGGCGCCGGCTCCTCGACGTACGCGACGCCCTGCACCTGGCGACCGGCCGGGCCACCGACCGGCTGGCCCTCCAGGAACACGACGAGGTGGCCGCCGCACTGGGCCTCCTGGACGCGGACGCGCTGCTGCGGCAGGTGTACGAGGCGGCCCGGGTCATCTCCTACGCGGGCGACGTCACCTGGCGCGAAGTGGGGCGCGTCCTGCGCGCACGCTCCGTACGGCCGAGGCTGCGCGCCCTGATGGGCGGGAGGAACGGCGGGAAACCGGTCACCGAGCGCTCCCCGCTCGCCGAAGGCGTCGTGGAGCAGGACGGCGAGGTGGTACTCGCCCGCACCGCGCGCCCCGAACGCGACCCCGTACTCCCGCTGCGCGCCGCGGCCGCCGCCGCGCAGGCCGGCCTCCCGCTCTCCCTGCACGCCGTCCGGCGCCTGGCGGCCACCGCGCGCCCCCTGCCCACGCCCTGGCCCGCCGAGGCACGGGAGCAACTGGTGACCCTGCTGGGCTCCGGCCGCCCCACCGTGCAGGTCTGGGAGGCCCTGGAGGCCGAGGGCCTGGTCACCCGGCTGCTGCCCGACTGGGAGCGGGTCCGCTGCCGTCCGCAGCGCAACGCCGTGCACCTGTGGACCGTCGACCGGCACCTGATCGAGACCGCCGTCCGCGCCGCCGGATTCACCCGCCGCGTGCACCGCCCCGACCTGCTGCTGGTCGCCGCGCTGCTGCACGACATCGGCAAGGGCTGGCCCGGCGACCACTCCGTGGCCGGCGAGACGATCGCCCGGGACGTGGCCACCCGCATCGGCTTCGACCGCACGGACGCGGCCGTCCTCGCCACCCTCGTACGCCACCACCTGCTGCTCGTGGAGACCGCCACCCGGCGCGACCTCGACGACCCGGCCACCGTGCGCGGGGTCGCGGAGGCGGTCGGCACGGAGCGGACGCTGGAACTGCTGCACGTCCTGACCGAGGCGGACGCGCTGGCCACGGGCCCGGCCGCCTGGTCCTCCTGGCGCGGCGCGCTCGTCGCCGACCTGGTGAAACGGGTCGCCTCGGTGCTGGCCGGGGACCCGCCCGGCGAACCCGCCGCCGCGACGCCCACCGCCGAACAGGAACGGCTCGCGGTCGAGGCGTTCCGCACGGGCGGCCCCGTACTGGCGCTGCGGGCACGGGCCGAGCCACCCGCCGATCCGGCAGCGGCCGACGCCTCCCCGGCCGACGGCCCCGAGCCGCTCGGCGTGGAACTGATGATCGCCGTACCCGACCAGGCCGGGGTGCTCCCCGCCGTGGCCGGGGTCCTGGCCCTGCACCGCCTGACCGTCCGCACCGCCGAGCTGCGGTCCGTCCCGCTGCCGGACGGCGTCGACGGCTCGGTGCTGCTCCTCGACTGGCGGGTCGCCGCGCAGTACGGCTCCCTGCCCCAGGCCGCCAGGCTCCGGTCCGACCTGGTCAGGGCCCTGGACGGCACCCTGGACATCGCAGCGCGGCTCGCCGAACGGGACGCCGCCCATCCCCGGCGCCGGGGCGTGGAGCCGCCCTCGCCCCGCGTGACCGTCGCCCCGGCCGCGTCCCGGCTGGCCACCGTGATCGAGGTCCGCGCCCAGGACGCGCCGGGACTGCTGTTCCGGCTGGGGCGCGCACTGGAGGCGGCCGGGGTGCGGGTACGCAGCGCGCACGTGTCGACACTGGGGGCGAACGCGGTGGACGCGTTCTACGTCACCGGTCACGGGGGTGCGCCGTTGCCGGGGGAGGAGGCGGCGTCGGTGGCGCGGGGGCTGGAGGAGTCGCTGCGGGGGTGACCTTCCGGCCGAGTCGTGCGTCGACCGAGCACGCTCCCCGACGCGGGGACACCAGTCCCCCCGTCCGCCCGTTGCAGCGGGCAGGGACGATTTGCTCGCCGGGCCGGATACCCTGGAGGGCGACCCACACCAACGCCGACGCGAGGACCTACGCCGCCGTGTTCGATACTCTCTCCGACCGCCTGTCAGCCACCTTTAAATCCCTCCGGGGCAAAGGAAGGCTGACCGAGGCGGACATCGACGCCACGGCCCGCGAGATCCGCATCGCGCTCCTCGAGGCAGACGTGGCGCTGCCCGTCGTGCGCGCCTTCATCAAGAAGGTCAAGGAGCGTTCTCTCGGCGCCGAGGTCTCCAAGGCACTGAATCCCGCGCAACAGGTCCTCAAAATCGTCAATGAGGAACTGGTCGGCATCCTCGGCGGCGAGACCCGCCGCCTGCGCTTCGCCAAGCAGCCGCCGACCGTGATCATGCTGGCCGGTCTGCAGGGTGCCGGTAAGACCACCCTCGCGGGCAAGCTGGGCCGCTGGCTCAAGGAGCAGGGCCACTCGCCGCTGCTGGTCGCCTGTGACCTCCAGCGCCCCAACGCCGTCAACCAGCTCAGCGTCGTCGCCGAGCGCGCCGGTGTCGCGGTCTACGCCCCCGAGCCGGGCAACGGCGTGGGCGACCCGGTCCAGGTCGCCAAGGACTCCATCGAGTTCGCCAAGGCCAAGGTGCACGACCTGGTCATCGTCGACACCGCCGGCCGCCTGGGCATCGACCAGGAACTGATGCAGCAGGCCGCGGACATCCGCGACGCGGTCTCCCCGGACGAGATCCTCTTCGTCGTCGACGCGATGATCGGTCAGGACGCGGTCAACACCGCCGAGGCCTTCCGCGACGGCGTCGGCTTCGACGGCGTGGTGCTCTCCAAGCTCGACGGCGACGCCCGCGGTGGCGCGGCCCTGTCGATCGCCTCGGTGACCGGCAAGCCGATCATGTTCGCGTCGAACGGCGAGAAGCTCGAGGACTTCGACGCCTTCCACCCGGACCGGATGGCCTCCCGCATCCTCGACATGGGTGACCTGCTCACCCTGATCGAGCAGGCGGAGAAGACGTTCAGCCAGGAAGAGGCCGAGAAGATGGCCTCCAAGCTGGCGTCCAAGAAGGGCCAGGACTTCACCCTGGACGACTTCCTGGCCCAGATGGAGCAGGTCCGGAAGATGGGCTCCATCTCCAAGCTGCTCGGCATGCTGCCCGGCATGGGGCAGATGAAGGACCAGATCAACAACCTCGACGAGCGCGACGTCGACCGCACGGCCGCCATCATCAAGTCGATGACCCCGGCCGAGCGCCAGGAGCCGACGATCATCAACGGCTCGCGCCGCGCCCGTATCGCCAAGGGTTCCGGCGTCGAGGTCAGCGCGGTCAAGTCGCTGGTGGAGCGGTTCTTCGAGGCCCGCAAGATGATGTCCCGCATGGCCCAGGGCGGTGGCATGCCGGGGATGCCGGGGATGCCCGGCATGGGCGGCGGGCCGGGCCGGCAGAAGAAGCAGCAGAAGAAGGCCAAGGGCAAGCAGCGCTCGGGCAACCCGATGAAGCGCAAGCAGCAGGAGCAGGAGGAGGCCGCCCGCCGGGCCGCCGCCGCGCAGGGCGGGGGCGCCCTCGGGCTGCCGCAGCAGGGCGGTCAGAACTTCGAACTGCCGGACGAGTTCAAGAAGTTCATGGGCTGACGCCCGTCCGTACCTGAGCACCGGGGGCGGCATTCCCCACCGGGGATGCCGCCCCCGGTTGTCCTCGCGGCCCGGCGCCTCCTGGGAGGGGCCTGGACCGCGAGGGAGGGGTGTTCCCCGACGGTGGACCGGCGCAGGTGGCGTCAGGGCACCCGGGCGACGAGGTAGCGGAAGACGTTCGGCATCCACACCGTTCCGTCCGGCCGCCGGTGGGGGTGCAGGGCTTCCGTCAGCTCCTTGTCGACCTGTTCCGGGTCGGTCGCCGCGACCGCCGCGTCGAACAGCCCCGTCGAGAGCAGTCCGCGCACCGCGCTGTCCATGTCGGCGTATCCGAACGGGCACGCCACCCGCCCCGAGCCGTCCGGCCTGAGCCCGGCCCGCTGGGCGACCTCCTCCAGGTCGTCGCGCAGGGCGGGGCGCCAGCTTCCGGGTCCGCGCAGCGGGTCGGAGAGCCGGGCGGCCACTCGCAGCACCGATGCGGTGGCGCACCGCTCGGGCGGGCCCCAGCCGGTCAGCACCACGGCCGCCCCTCGCGCGGCGAGCGGTGTCGCCCGGCCGAGGAGGGCACCGAGTTCCTCCGAGTCGCCCGTACGGCATCCGGTGGGCTCGAAGGCGGTCACCAGGGTGTACGCCGGTGCCGTGGGGTCCGCGGCGTCCTCGGGCGGCCCCTCGACGATCCGCGGGGCGCCGGCCCGCGCGCGCGTGCCCTCCGCCGCGGGGGACTGGGGCCCGTGCACCGTCCCCTGCTCCCCGGGGGTGCCGGGGAGCAGGCGCCGGCGGGCCAGGGCCAGGAGTTCCGGGGAGCGGGAGTCGACCCCGGTCACCGCGGCGCCGCGCGAGGCGGCCATGAGCAGGGCGAGACCGGAGCCGCAGCCCAGCCCCAGCACGCGCGTGTCGCCGCCCACGTCCAGTCGCTCGTGGACGGCCTCGTAGAGCGGTACGAGCATCCGCTCCTGTATCTCGGACCAGTCACGCGCGCGTGCCCGCAGGTCCACGTGAGGTGTCGTCCCCGCGTGAGTCGAGTGCTGCCGCACGAGCGTAGGTGTCATAGGAAGCGCCCCAATCGCCGAGTGTTGCCGCCGTGCCCGATTCCTTGGCCCCCGTGCAGTGCGCTCGCACTCCCCCCGTATGCCAGGAAACTCCGGGCTCGCCGTGGCGTCCAGTGGTGACGGGGGCCGGTCTGCCCGATCCCCGGCAGCCTGGCGAGATTTCACTTCCCGGCAACATGGGCGTGACCGCGTGGTACCCCGGGTGGCGCGGTCCCGTGTCCTCGGCCGGATGGCCGGATCGTGTCGCTGGGCGGCGACCGTGGGTGGCCGCGGTGCGGAGTGACCGGTTCCGGCCAAGGTCGGCCGGCCCGGCGGCCACCGCGCGGTGACCCGACGCGCGGGGAGGCGGGGCGGTGCCGCACGCCGGGGGCTCACCCGGTAACGTCGCACCCGTCGACGCGCCTGCCCGGACGGCGTCCCTCGGGCGCGACAGTGACCGAAACGCCTCTTGCGCCCTCGCGGGCAGCGCGCACTCCGGCGTACGTGCGCCACGTACACGCCGGCGCGTACGTCGGACTACGCACCGGCTTGGTACGAGCTGTGAGGCTTCTCCGCAGATCAGCGCACCCGCCCTCGTCGGGACGCATCAGCGGCAACTGACTGGTACGTGCAAATTATTTGGGATGCCCCGGAATAGGAACACAGGGGCACCCCGGCTCGTTGTCATTACGTGAGCACGACACCACCTGTTCTCGCCGCAGAGCTGGCGCAGGCGTGGGCCGACATTCAGCGGCACCACACCGAGCTGCCCGATCTTGCCGCGCCCGAGTCCCTGATCGGAGAGTCGTCGTCCGCCTGCGGGCACGAGCTCTCCTTCGAGCGACTGCTTCACGAGGCAGTCCACGGCATCGCCGCCGCGCGCGGAGTACGCGACACCTCCCGCGCGGGGCGCTACCACAACCGCCGATTCCTCGCGATCGCCGAGGAGCTGGGCCTGGACCACCCCGAGGAGCCGCATCCCAGCAGTGGCTTCTCGCTGGTCACGCTCACCCCCGAGGCGAAGCGCCGCTACCGCCCGACGATCGAACGCCTCCAGCGCGCGCTGAAGGCCCACACCGCCGCCACCGCGACCGACACGGCCCGCAGCTTCCGCGGTCCGGCCGCCCGCCACGGCTCCTCCGGGGGAGGGGTGCGCGTGAAGGCGGTCTGCGACTGCGGTCGCAATGTGCGCGTCGTCCCCTCGGTGCTGGCCCAGGCGCCGATCATGTGCGGCGGCTGCGGCAAGCCGTTCCGCATCCCGGAGGTGGTCGGCGCGGGAGTGAGCTGACGGTCCGGCTGCTCGTGGCGGCCGGACCGGGGCCGGGCCCGTCGTCCGGGGCCGAGCGGTCCGCCCGCGGGGCGGACCCGGTGCCCTCGGTCCGGCGGGCCCGCCCACGTGTGGCACAATGGCTAGCTGTACTCGACAGTCGCACAGGACCCCTCTCTCCTCCGGCTGACGCGTCCATCGGGCACTCGGGTACCGCAACCCCACGCGGCTCTCTCGCCGTGCCCACCCACGTCAAATCCAGGAGAACCCACTCCCGTGGCAGTCAAGATCAAGCTGAAGCGTCTGGGCAAGATCCGTTCGCCTCACTACCGCATCGTCGTCGCCGACTCCCGTACCCGCCGTGACGGCCGGGCCATCGAGGAGATCGGCAAGTACCACCCGACGTACAACCCGTCGGTGATGGAGGTCGACGCCGAGCGTGTCGCGTACTGGCTCGGTGTCGGCGCCCAGCCGACCGAGCCCGTGCTCGCCATCCTGAAGAAGACCGGCGACTGGCAGAAGTTCAAGGGCGAGCCTGCCCCGGCTCCGCTGCTCCAGCCGGCCGAGAAGGCGGCCCGCCCGTCCTTCGAGGCGATCGGTGGCGAGGACGAGGGCAAGGGTGAGGCGATCACCCAGAAGAAGAAGGCCGACAAGAAGGACGAGGCCGCCGCCGAGTCCTCCGCGTCCGAGGCCTGAGCATGCTCGAGGAGGCTCTCGAGCACCTCGTGAAGGGCATCGTCGACAACCCTGACGATGTGCAGGTCGCCTCGCGCAACCTGCGCCGCGGGCGGGTGCTCGAGGTCCGGGTCCACCCCGACGACCTCGGCAAGGTGATCGGCCGCAACGGCCGCACCGCACGCGCCCTGCGCACCGTCGTGGGCGCCATCGGCGGCCGCGGTGTCCGTGTCGACCTCGTCGACGTGGACCACGTCCGCTGACGCCAATCGCAGCACCGGCTCGGGCCGGGGAAGGCCACTGGGCCGTCCCCGGCCCGCAGTCGTATGAGCCCGTCGTACGGGCTCGCCGCAGTTCCGACAGGAGATCAAGCACAGTGCAGTTGGTAGTCGCGCGCATCGGCCGCGCCCACGGCATCAAGGGCGAGGTGACCGTCGAGGTCCGCACGGACGAGCCGGAGCTGAGGCTGGGGCCCGGTGCCGTACTGGCCACCGACCCCGCCTCCGCCGGACCGCTCACCATCGAGACCGGCCGGGTGCACAGCGGCCGCCTCCTGCTGCGCTTCGCCGGCGTCCACGACCGCACCGGGGCCGAGGCGCTGCGCAACACGCTCCTGATCGCCGACGTCGACCCGGACGAGCGGCCCGAGGACGAGGACGAGTACTACGACCACCAGCTCATCGACCTCGACGTGGTGACCGCCGACGGCACCGGGGTCGGCCGCATCACCGAGATCTCCCACCTGCCCACGCAGGACCTGTTCGTGGTGGAGCGCCCCGACGGCAGCGAGGTCTACGTGCCGTTCGTCGCCGAGATCGTCACCGCGATCGACCTGGACGAGCAGCGCGCGGTCATCGACCCGCCGCCCGGCCTCGTCGACGACCGTGCCGAGATCGCCTCCTCGCGCGACGCGGACGACGCCGACGGCCCGGGAGACGACGCCTGATGCGGCTCGACGTCGTCACGATCTTCCCGGAGTACCTCGAACCGCTGAACATCTCCCTCGTCGGCAAGGCACGCGCGCGTGGACAGCTCGGCGTCCACGTGCACGACCTGCGCGACTGGACGTACGACCGGCACAACACGGTCGACGACACCCCCTACGGCGGCGGCCCCGGCATGGTCATGAAGACCGAGCCGTGGGGCGACGCCCTGGACGCCGTCCTGGCCGACGGCTACGAGGCGGGCTCCGGCGAGCCCGCCCTCGTCGTGCCCACGCCCAGCGGCCGGCCCTTCACCCAGGAACTCGCCGTCCAGCTCTCCGAGCGGCCCTGGCTGATCTTCACCCCCGCCCGCTACGAGGGCATCGACCGCCGTGTCGTCGACGAGTACGCGACCCGGATGCCCGTGTACGAGGTGTCCATCGGCGACTACGTCCTGGCCGGCGGCGAAGCGGCCGTCCTGGTCGTCACCGAGGCCGTGGCCCGGCTGCTGCCCGGCGTGCTCGGCAACGCGGAGTCCCACCGGGACGACTCCTTCGCCCCCGGCGCCATGGCGAACCTGCTGGAGGGCCCCGTCCACACCAAGCCGCCGCGGTGGCGCGGGCGCGGCATCCCCGACGTGCTGCTCAGCGGCCACCACGGGAAGATCGCCCGCTGGCGCCGCGACGAGGCCCTGCGCCGCACCACCGCCAACCGGCCCGACCTGATCGAACGGTGCGATCCCGCCGCCTTCGACAAGAAGGACCGCGAGATGCTGTCCATCCTGGGCTGGCAGCCCGACCCGGACGGGGAACCGTACGGCCGATTTTGGCGCAGGACCCCGGGCATGGAAGAATAGGCGGCTGTTGTGCGTCCGTCCGGAGCGCGCCCCTGCCACAGGGGGAGAAGACGCCCGTCCCGACCCGCACGGCACTGATTCCGAAACACCTAGTTTCCGTCGATGACCTGTGGCATCGGCGAAGAAAGCAGACGAAATGTCTCACCTGCTCGACTCCGTCGACGCCGCGTCGCTGCGCAGCGACGTCCCGGCCTTCCGCCCCGGCGACACCGTCAACGTCCACGTGCGCGTCATCGAGGGCAACCGCTCCCGTGTGCAGCAGTTCAAGGGCGTCGTCATCCGCCGTCAGGGCGCCGGCGTGCGCGAGACCTTCACGGTCCGCAAGGTCTCCTTCTCCGTCGGCGTCGAGCGCACCTTCCCGGTGCACACCCCGATCGTGGAGAAGATCGAGCTCGTCACCAAGGGTGACGTCCGCCGCGCCAAGCTGTACTACCTGCGCGAGCTGCGCGGCAAGGCCGCCAAGATCAAGGAGAAGCGCGAGAACTGAGCGCCCTCCGAGGTCCGTGCCGGGGCCGGATAGCATCTGGCCCCGATGGACACCGAAGCACAGCACACGGAGCGCGACCGCTCCTCCCTTCCCTCCGACTCCGAGCCGCCCTCGGATCCGGACGGTCCGGAGGAACGGTCGCGTTCCGCGTTCACGGGGCGGATCAGGGACTGGGTGCCGGGCGGCCGGATCACCGTGACCCTGCTGGTCCTGATGCTGTTCCTGCTGCTGCTCAGCACCTTCGTGCTGCAGCCGTTCCAGATCCCGAGCGGATCGATGGAGCGCGGATTGAGGATCGGTGACCGCGTTCTCGTAAACAAGTTGGCGTACCGTTTCGACCGTCGGCCGCAGCGGGGCGACATCGTCGTCTTCGACGGCACCGGGCTCTTCGGGCACGGCGACTACATCAAACGCGTTGTCGGTGTGGGCGGCGACCACGTGGTGTGCTGCGACGAGGAGGGGAGGCTCCGGGTGAACGGTCAGTCGGTCGACGAGTCGGCGTTCCTGTTCCCCGGCGACCGGCCCTCCACGGTCCCCTTCGACGTCGTCGTCCCCGACGGCACCCTCTTCGTCCTCGGCGACCACCGCGCCGACTCCAGCGACTCCCGCGACCACCTGGGCTCCCCGGGCGGCGGGATGATCCCGCTGGACAAGGTGATCGGCCGCGCCGACTGGATCGTCTGGCCCTTCGGCCACGCCACCCACCTCGGCCGTCCCGACGCCTACGCGCGCGTGCCGGACGCGGCAACCGGCGCCGAGCCCGCGCACGCGGGGGCCGGGGAGGCGCGCGCCAGGGACGGCGATGGGTAGCCGGGGCAAGCCGCGGGGAGCGCCCAGCAGCCCCGCGGAGAACCTGCTGCCCACCGGTTCGCGCCGTGCCGTCGCACCGTCCGGCGGCCGTTCGCGCGCCGAGCGCCGCAAGCTCCAGCGCAAGGTCAAGCGGCGGCGCAGACGCAGTGCCGTCAAGGAGATCCCGCTCCTCGTCGGTGTCGCGGTCCTCATAGCGCTGGTGCTCAAGACCTTCCTCGTCCAGGCCTTCGTGATCCCGTCGGGTTCCATGGAACAGACCATCCGGATCGGCGACCGGGTCCTGGTGGACAAGCTCACCCCCTGGTTCGGTTCCGAGCCGCAGCGCGGGGACGTCGTCGTCTTCCGGGACCCCGGCGGCTGGCTGGCGGGCGAGCAGACCACCAAGAAGGACGACCCCGTCGTCGTCAAGCAGGTCAAGGAGGGGCTCGCCTTCATCGGGCTGCTGCCGTCCGACGACGAGAAGGACCTCATCAAGCGGGTCGTCGGCGTGGGCGGCGACCACGTCAAGTGCTGCGACAAGCAGGGGCGCGTCACCGTCAACGGAGTCCCCCTGGACGAGGACTACCTGTACCCCGGGGACAGCCCGTCCCGGACGCCGTTCGACGTCACCGTGCCCGAGGGGCGGCTGTGGGTGATGGGCGACCACCGGTCCAACTCCGCGGACTCCCGCGCCCACCAGGAGAGCGACTTCGGCACCGTGTCCCAGGACGAGGTGGTGGGGCGGGCCATGGTGATCGCATGGCCGTTCGGTCACTGGACCACCCTGGACGAACCGAAAACGTACGCGTCCGTGTCCGACTCGGCCTCCGGTTCGACCGCCGCTCCCGGGCTGTCGCATAGGGTTGCCCCCTACGATCCGAA
This sequence comes from Streptomyces sp. NRRL F-5650, assembly GCF_000721365.1. NCBI lineage: Bacteria > Bacillati > Actinomycetota > Actinomycetes > Kitasatosporales > Streptomycetaceae > Streptomyces > Streptomyces sp. NRRL F-5650. The sequence goes on from NZ_JOGV01000011.1 coordinate 186,442, forward strand.
CGCGATGATGGAACTCCCGACCCCTGCGGAACTCCCGCTCGTTATGGGAGTGGTGGGCCTGCGCCGTATCCGGGGCAGGCGGCGGCAGAGAGTGAGGAGTTGGCGTGGGGGATGTGGCGGTTGGCGCACGGTCCGGACACGACGGCGAGGAGAACCGCGGACGCCCCGAGGAGGCGGCCGGCCCGGCGTCGGTCGGCGCCCCGGACTCCGGGTACGGCTCCGGGACCGAGGACGGCAGGGTGACGAACGGACAGAGCGGTCAGAACGGGCACAACGGCGGGACCGAGGACGAGGGGATCGGCGGGACGCCGCCCGCGGCACCTCCCGCGGCGAAGAAGCAGCGCTCCTTCTGGAAGGAACTGCCGATCCTGATCGGCATCGCGCTGGTGCTCGCTCTGCTGATCAAGACGTTCCTGGTGCAGGCGTTCTCGATCCCGTCGTCCTCGATGGAGAACACCCTGCAGATCGGTGACCGGGTCCTGGTCGACAAACTGACCCCCTGGTTCGGCTCCGAACCCGAGCGCGGTGAGGTCGTCGTCTTCCACGACCCGGCCGACTGGCTGGCGGGCGAGCCGACGCCCGAGCCGAACGCGCTGCAGACGGTCCTGAGCTGGATCGGGCTGATGCCGTCCGCGGACGAGAAGGACCTGATCAAGCGGGTCATCGGCGTCGCCGGTGACACGGTCGAGTGCAACAAGACCGGCCCGCTCAAGGTCAACGGCAAGGCGCTGAACGAGCCGTACGTCTATCCCGGCAACACGCCGTGCTCGGACGACGACCAGGGCGGACGGTTCAAGGTCACGGTGCCCGAGGGCAAGCTCTGGGTCATGGGCGACCACCGGCAGAACTCCCGGGACTCGCGCTACAACCAGTCGGACAAGAACGGCGGCATGGTCCCGGTGGACGAGGTCGTCGGCCGCGCGATCGTGGTCGCCTGGCCCATGGACCACTGGAGCACGCTGCCGGTCCCGGAGACCTTCGACCAGGACGGCCTGCAGTCCCAGGCCCAGTCCTCGGCCGCCGCCGCGCTGACGGTCGCGCCGCAGGGGCTGGCCGTCGCCGGGGTGGTCCCGTTCGTCTGGTGGCGCCGCCGCCGCACCGCGCCCGCCGAGACCCGCTGACGCGTCCCCCGGCCGTACGGTCCCGGCCGGTGCGCGGCGGCCTGCGTGAGCGTCGCCCGGCGGGGCAGCCCCCTGCCGACCGTCTTCCGGCGGCCGGGAGGGGGCTGCCCCGCCGCCGTACCGCCGGGTAAGGTGCGGCTCCATGGGTGGCGAGAGCACGACACGTACGGCCCCGCGCGGCGCCGGAGCGGACAAGGGCCCGGCGGGCAGTCGGACCGGACAGCGGCTGTCCGGCATCGCCGTGGCGCTGGGGCTGGTGATGTTCCTCGGCGGGTTCGCCTGGGGCGCGGTGCTCTACCGGCCCTACACCGTGCCGACCAGTTCGATGACGCCGACCATCGACGCCGGTGACCGGGTCCTGGCGCAGCGCATCGACGGTGCCGACGTCCGCCGCGGGGACGTCGTCGTCTTCAAGGACGCGACCTGGGCCAACGCCCCCATGGTCAAGCGGGTCGTCGCCGTCGGCGGGGACACCGTCTCCTGCTGCCAGAAGGGCAAGCTGAAGGTCAACGGCAAGGTGATCGACGAACCGTACCTGCCCGACGGCACCCCGGCCGAGATCAGCGACTTCCCGACCGTGACCGTCCCGGAGGGCCGCCTCTTCCTGCTCGGCGACGAGCGCGGCAACTCCGTGGACTCCACCGCCCACCTCACCGACGCGGCCGGCGGCACCGTGTCGCGGGGCGCCGTGGACGCCCGCGTGGACGCCGTGGCCTGGCCGATGAACGGCATGCTGGAGCGGCCGACCGGCTTCGAGACGCTGGGCGACCTGTCCTCGCCGGGCCCGCTGCGCACGGTCCTGGCGCTGGTGATCGCCGGGGCGGTGCTGATCCTGGGCGGCGCGGCCTACGGTCCGCTCGCCCAGCGGGCCCGGGCCTCCCGCGCCCGGCAGGGGGCGGAGCCGACCGGTGGCCGCTGAGCAGACCCCGGCGGGCCGGGACACATACGAGGGCGGACTGCGCCGGGTCGCCCGGGTCGTGCTGCTCGACCCCGAGGACCGCGTCCTGCTGCTGCACGGGCACGAACCCGACGATCCCGCCGACGACTGGTGGTTCACCCCCGGCGGCGGCGTGGAGGGCGACGAGACCCGCGAGGAGGCGGCCCGGCGCGAACTGCTGGAGGAGACCGGCATCACCGACGTCGAGCTGGGTCCGGTCCTGTGGCGGCGCAGGTGCTCCTTCCCCTTCGCGGGCCGCCGCTGGGACCAGGACGAGTGGTACTACCTGGCCCGCACCGACCGGACCGCCGCCGGGACCGTCGGCCCCGGCCTGACCGAACTGGAGCGGCGCAGCGTCGCCGGAGCGCGCTGGTGGACGTGTCAGGAACTGACCCGGGCACGTGAGACGGTGTATCCGACCAGACTCGCCGAGCTGCTGCGCACGCTGCTCGACGAAGGTCCCCCGGCCGGCCCGGTGACCCTGGACACCGAAATCGTCTAGGGGTGCACGGGACTGGCGCACAATGGGGGGACCGTACGGCTGAAGGGGAACATGCCATGAGCGCCGAGGACCTCGAGAAGTACGAGACCGAGATGGAGCTCAAGCTCTACCGGGAGTACCGCGACGTCGTCGGACTGTTCAAATACGTGATCGAGACCGAGCGGCGCTTCTACCTCACCAACGACTACGAGATGCAGGTGCACTCCGTCCAGGGCGAGGTGTTCTTCGAGGTCTCCATGGCTGATGCCTGGGTGTGGGACATGTACCGGCCGGCCCGGTTCGTGAAGCAGGTGAGGGTGTTGACGTTCAAGGACGTGAACATCGAGGAGCTGAACAAGAGTGACCTGGAGCTTCCCGGCGGGTGACGGAGTTTTCCACAAGCGGTGGCTTGTTCACCGTGAGTGACGGGGTCTCGCCGTCTGCGTGATCGTTGGTGCCGGAGGTGGTGCCGACATGAACGCACGAGGTGCGATGGGCAAGTACGGCGAGACACTCGCCGCCCGCAGGCTGGCCGGGGCCGGGATGACCGTCCTGGAGCGCAACTGGCGCTGCGGCAGGACCGGCGAGATCGACATCGTGGCCCGGGACGGGGACGTCCTGGTCGTCTGCGAGGTCAAGACCCGCAGGGGCGGCTCGTTCGAGCACCCGATGGCCGCCGTGACCCCGGACAAGGCGGAGCGGCTGCGGCGGCTGGCCGAGCGCTGGATCCAGACCCACGGGGGAGCTCCGCCCGGCGGTGTCCGCATCGACTTGGTCGGCGTCCTCCTCCCGCAGCGCGGCGCCCCCGTGGTCGAGCACGCCCGGGGGGTGGCGTGATGGGGTTCGCGCGTACGTGCTCGGTGGCGCTCGTCGGCGTGGAGGGCGTGGTGGTGGAGGTCCAGGCCGACCTGGAGCCGGGGGTGGCGGCGTTCACGCTGGTGGGGCTGCCGGACAAGAGCCTCAGCGAGAGCCGGGACCGGGTGCGGGCGGCCGTGGTCAACTCGGGTGCGGAGTGGCCCCAGAAGAAGCTGACGGTGGGGCTCAGCCCGGCGTCGGTGCCCAAGAGCGGCAGCGGCTTCGACCTCGCCGTCGCCGCGAGCGTCCTGGGCGCCGCGGAGCGGATCGACCCGCGGGTGCTCGCGGACATCGTGATGATCGGGGAACTGGGGCTGGACGGGCGAGTGCGGCCCGTGCGCGGCATCCTGCCGGCGGTGCTGGCCGCGGCCGACGCGGGGTACGAACAGGTGGTCGTGCCGGAGTGCGCCGCCGCCGAGGCATCCCTCGTGCCCGGGGTGTCGGTGCTCGGCGTGCGCAGCCTGCGCCAGTTGATCGCGGTCCTCGCCGACGAACCCGTGCCGGAGGAGGAGCAGGACCAGCAGGGCCGCCCCGACCCGCTGCTGGCCGGCCTGCGCATGCCCGGCACCGGCGCGGCCACCGGGATGCACAGTGTGGGAGCGGCTCAGCACGACCACGGACACGATCTCGCCGACGTCGTCGGACAGGAGTCGGCGCGCACGGCGGTGGAGGTCGCCGCGGCCGGCCGCCACCACCTGTTCCTGGAAGGGCCGCCGGGCGCCGGCAAGACCATGCTCGCCGAACGGCTGCCCGCCATCCTGCCCCGGCTCTGCCGGGCGGAGTCCCTGGAGGTCACCGCCGTGCACTCGGTGGCGGGCCTGCTGCCGCCGGGCAAACCGCTGATCGACGTGGCCCCCTACTGCGCTCCCCACCACTCCGCCACGATGCAGGCCCTCGTCGGCGGCGGCCCGGGCATCGCGCGCCCGGGAGCCGTGTCACTGGCACACAGGGGTGTCCTGTTTCTGGACGAGACACCGGAGTTCAGCAGCCACGCGCTGGACGCCCTGCGGCAGCCGCTGGAGGCGGGGCACGTCGTCATCGCGCGCAGCGCCGGGGTGGTGCGCTTCCCGGCCCGGTTCCTCATGGTGCTCGCCGCCAACCCCTGCCCCTGCGGGCGGTTCTCGCAGACCGACGAGTTGTGCGAGTGCCCGCCCTCGGCGATCCGCCGCTACCAGGCGCGGCTGTCGGGGCCGCTGCTCGACCGGGTCGACCTGCGGGTCGAGGTGGACCGGGTCACGCGCAGCCAACTGGCGGGCGACGGCCCCCGGGGCGACGCCACCGCGACGGTCGCCGACCGGGTGCGAGCGGCCCGGGAGCGGGCGGCGGCCCGCCTCGCGGGCACCCCGTGGCGGTCCAACAGCGAGGTGCCCGGCCGGGAACTGCGCAGCCGCTGGCGGGCCGCGCCCGGCGCGCTGGACGAGGCGGAGCGCGGTCTGGAACGCGGCGTCCTCACCGCCCGCGGACTCGACCGCGTGCTGCGCGTCGCCTGGACCGTGGCGGACCTCGTCGGCCACGACCGCCCCGGAGCCGGGGATGTCGCCCTGGCGCTGCAACTGCGCACCGGGGTGCCGCGGGGCGTGCCGATGGCTCTGGGAGCACTGACGTGACCGGCGCCGACAGGCCGCCGGAGGCCGCCCCGAGCGGTGACGGCGGGCCGGCGCAGGCCGACTCCCTCTTCCGTCCCGCCGCCGTGTCCGCCGCAGGCGGGGGTCCGGCCCCCGGAGACACAACGGCACGGGACGAGGGGACCGCGGAACGCGAGCTGCTCGGGCGGGTCTTCCTCACCCGGGTCCTCGAACCCGGCGACGAGACCGGCGGACGGTGGGTACGCGAGCGCGGTGTGCCGGAGGTGGTGCGGCGCCTGCGCGGGGGCGGGCGCGCGCTGCCGGGGGTGAGCGAGAAACGGTGGGCGGGCCTGTGCGCCCGGGCGGACCGGGCCGATCCGCGCCGGGACCTGGCCGTCGCCGGGTCCGCGGGGGCGCGGTTCGTGATCCCCGGGACCGCCGAGTGGCCGGGGCAGCTCGACGACCTCGGTGACGCCCGCCCCCTCGGGCTGTGGGTGCGGGGCGGGCCCAGTCTGCGCATGTGGGCGCTGAGGTCGGTCGCCGTCGTGGGTGCCCGCGCCTGCACCGAGTACGGGGCCCACATGGCCACCGCTCTCGCCGCCGGGCTGGCCGAGCGCGGCTGGGTCGTGGTGTCCGGCGGTGCCTACGGCGTCGACGGCGCCGCCCACCGCGGCGCCCTCGGCGCCGGTGGCGCCACCGCGGCGGTGCTGGCCTGCGGCGTCGACCGTCCCTACCCTCCCGGGCACACGGCGCTGATCAGCAGGATCGCCGAGCAGGGCCTGGTCGTCGGAGAGCTGCCGCCGGGCGATCATCCGACGCCGAGCAGATTCGTCCTGCGCAACCGGGTCATCGCCGCGCTCACCCGGGGCACCGTGGTGGTGGAGGCCGCCCACCGCAGCGGATCGCTGGTCACCGCCCGGGCGGCCCGGCGGCTGGGCCGGCACGTGATGGGGGTGCCGGGACCCGCGACCAGCGCGCTCTCCGCCGGGGTGCACGAACTGCTGCGCGGCGACGCGGTACTCGTCGGCGACGCCGCCGAGGTGGTCGAGCTGGTGGGCGCCATGGGAGAGCTGCCTCCGGAGCGGTGCGGGCCGGTCCTGCCCACCGACCTGCTGGAGCCCCGCACCCGCCGGACGCTGGCCGCGCTCCCCGGGCGGGGAGCGGCGACGGCGGCCGAGGTGGCCCGCGGCGCGCAGACCACGGCGGACGACGCGACCGCGAGACTGTACGAGCTTCGAGCGCTTGGTTACGTCGAACGACACGGCGACGGCTGGAAGTTGACACGCCAGGCGATGATCTCGATTCGCGGTGGCCGAAGTCCGTGCTGACGCACCGTGTTCGGCCGTCCGGGGGAAGCCCGACGCCCGTGGGGTTGCGGGCAGTTGAGGTATTCGAGTGATCACCGAGAGCGATCACCGTCCCCCCTGTGGAGCGTTCAGCGGAACGTATCTGCGTAGGGTGGCCGCCCACTCCTTCGCACACCGCGACGGTCCAGTCACGCTACGCTCACGATGACCCCCACGCAGACGGCCGACAGCAGGTGACAACCAGAAGGCAGACCGGCGGCCTCACGCGCACGACATCACGGCAGAACGGCACTAGGCGACGAATGCCCCAGCACACCTCCGGGTCCGACCGGGCGGCGATCCCCCCAGCCGCCCGCGACGGTGGCAGCGTGCGACCGTCCGCCCCCTCGACGCTCGACGAGCTGTGGCGGTCGTACAAGGCGACCGGCGACGAGCGGCTGCGGGAACAGCTCATCCTGCACTACTCGCCCCTCGTGAAGTACGTGGCGGGCCGGGTCAGCGTGGGGCTGCCGTCCAACGTCGAACAGGCCGACTTCGTCTCCTCGGGAGTCTTCGGACTGATCGACGCCATCGAGAAGTTCGACGTCGACCGCGAGATCAAGTTCGAGACGTACGCGATCACCCGGATCCGGGGCGCGATGATCGACGAACTGCGCGCGCTGGACTGGATCCCGCGGTCGGTGCGGCAGAAGGCGCGCAACGTGGAGCGTGCGTACGCGACGCTGGAGGCGCGGCTGCGCCGCACCCCCTCGGAGAGCGAGGTCGCCGGGGAGTTGGGGATCGCCGTGGAGGATCTCCACGCGGTCTTCAGCCAGTTGTCGCTGGCCAACGTGGTGGCCCTGGAGGAGCTGCTGCACGCGGGCGGCGAGGGCGGCGAGCGGCTGAGCCTGATGGACACGCTGGAGGACACCGCCGCCGACAACCCGGTGGAGGTCGCCGAGGACCGGGAGCTGCGGCGGCTCCTGGCCCGGGCGATCAACACACTGCCGGAGCGGGAGAAGACCGTCGTCACGCTCTACTACTACGAGGGCCTCACACTCGCCGAAATCGGAAACGTGCTGGGCGTCACGGAGAGCAGAGTCAGCCAGATTCACACCAAGTCGGTGTTGCAGCTCCGCGCCAAGCTCGCGGGTTTCGGCCGCTGACCTGGGCCGGTGGCACGCGGGAGACCCGGCCGGCGCACCCGGCGGTGAGCGTGCGGCCGGTGCGTGACTCCCGTCCGGGGGGCCGCGTCCGTAAAGTGGTGACGTGCCAAGGATTCGAGCGGCCTCCGTGGCCGAGCACCGGTCGATGCAGCGTGCCGCCCTGCTGGACGCGGCACGCTCGCTGCTGTCCGACGGCGGAACGGAGGCCCTGACCTTCCCCGCCCTCGCCGAACGGACCGGCCTTGCCCGGTCGTCCGTCTACGAGTACTTCCGGTCCCGGGCGGCCGTGGTCGAGGAGCTGTGCGCCGTCGACTTCCCCGTCTGGGCCGCGGAGGTCGAGGCGGCCATGGAGCGCGAGACGGCTCCCGAGGCCAAGGTCGAGGCGTATGTGCGCACCCAGCTCGACCTGGTCGGGGACCGGCGTCACCGGGCCGTCGTGGCCATTTCCGCGAGTGAACTCGACGCCGGTGCGCGGGAGAAGATCCGGGCCGCGCACGGTGGTCTGGTCGCGATGATCGTCGAGGCGCTCGGCGAGCTGGGGCACGACCAGCCCCGGCTGGCGGCGATGCTCGTCCAGGGCGTCGTGGACGCGGCCGTCCGGCGGATCGAGCTGGGCGCGGCGGAGGAACCGGCGGCGATCACGGAAGCGGCGGTCTCCATGGCGCTGCGGGGCGTGCGGGGCTGACGCCCGTACGGCCGGGCGGCGGCACCCCGAGGACCGGCAGCAGCCTCGACGGCCCCCCGTTCAGCAGCCACGGCGGGAGCAGGGACAGCGGGTTCAGATAGACCTCGCCCCGCAGCAGGCCCCAGTGCAGGCAGCCCGAGCAGTGCGAGTCCGGCGGCCGCACCGTGCCGAGCACCTCGCCGGCCGTGACCTCGTCGCCCTTCTCCACCGCGGGCTCGACGGGCGCGTATGTCGTCCGCAGGGGTGGCTCGCCCGTCCCCGCCAGCTCCAGCGAGACCACACCCCGGCCCGCGACCGGCCCCGCGAAGGACACCCGCCCGGCGGCCACCGCCCGCACCGGTGTCCCGCCCGCCGCGGCGAGATCCACCCCGCGGTGGCCCGGCCCGTACGGGGACGCCGGGGGTTCCCAGCCCCGCAGAACAGCGGGCCGGACACCGACCGGCCAATAGCGGGCCAGGGCCGGTACGGCCGGGTCCGGCACCTTCCGCGCCACCTCGCCCGCCGCTGCCGTCGCCGCAGCCGTCGTCGCGGCCCCCGCCGGCGCCGGGCGCGGCGGCCCCGACGTCAGGACGGTCAGGACGGCCAGGACGGTCAATACGGCCGGCAACAGCATCGGCCGGGCACACGCGCTCACCCATCGCCTCGTTCGCATGCGAGCACCGTCCCGCACCAGGCCCGATCCGCGCCGGGCCCTGTGGACCGCGCCCCGGTTGTGGACAGCCGCGTCACCCGGTACCCCGCGGGTCCCGTACACTTCTGGTGGCGATCCGGGTCACCGGGTCGACTTCGCACGCCCCGACACGAGGCCCGCACAGGTCCGTGTCAGCGCCCCTCGGTCCCTAGTGGCAGGCGCATCCGGGCGTCAGGCGCGGGAGCCGTCCGGCTCGCGCGGCACAACCGAGAAACTCGAGGAGATACGGCCATGGCCGTCGTCACGATGCGGGAGCTGCTGGAAAGCGGCGTCCACTTCGGTCACCAGACCCGTCGTTGGAACCCGAAGATGAAGCGCTTCATCTTCACGGAGCGCAACGGCATCTACATCATCGACCTGCTCCAGTCGCTGTCGTACATCGACCGCGCCTACGAGTTCGTCAAGGAGACCGTCGCCCACGGCGGCACGGTCATGTTCGTCGGCACGAAGAAGCAGGCGCAGGAGGCCATCGCCGAGCAGGCCACCCGCGTCGGCATGCCCTACGTCAACCAGCGCTGGCTGGGCGGCATGCTCACCAACTTCTCGACCGTCTACAAGCGCCTGCAGCGCCTCAAGGAGCTCGAGCAGATCGACTTCGAGGACGTGGCCGCCTCCGGCCTCACCAAGAAGGAGCTGCTGGTCCTCTCCCGCGAGAAGGCCAAGCTGGAGAAGACCCTCGGCGGTATCCGCGAGATGTCCAAGGTGCCCAGCGCCGTCTGGATCGTGGACACCAAGAAGGAGCACATCGCGGTCGGCGAGGCCCGGAAGCTCAACATCCCGGTCGTCGCCATCCTCGACACCAACTGCGACCCCGACGAGGTCGACTACAAGATCCCGGGCAACGACGACGCGATCCGCTCCGTCACCCTGCTCACCCGCGTGATCGCCGACGCCGTCGCCGAGGGCCTCATCGCCCGTTCCGGTGCCGCCGGTGGTGCCAAGGGCGAGAAGGCCGCCGGCGAGCCGCTCGCCGAGTGGGAGCGCGACCTGCTCGAGGGCGAGAAGGCCGAGAAGAAGGACGACGCCGAGGCCGCCGAGAAGCCCGCCGAGGCCCCGGCCGCCGAGGCCGCCCCGGCCGCCGAGGCGCCCGCCGCCGAGGCTCCGGCCGCGGACGCCGAGCAGGCCTGACCCCTCACCACCTTCGGGTTCTGGACGGCGGGGGCCCACGAAGCCCCCGCCGTCCGGCCCGTAGATCTTCAGACTTCGAGAGAGATTCCGGAATCATGGCGAACTACACCGCCGCCGACGTCAAGAAGCTCCGCGAGCTCACCGGCGCCGGCATGATGGACTGCAAGAAGGCGCTGGACGAGGCCGAGGGCAACGTCGAGAAGGCCGTCGAGGCGCTCCGCATCAAGGGTCAGAAGGGCGTCGCCAAGCGCGAGGGCCGCTCTGCCGAGAACGGCGCCGTCGTCTCGATCATCGCCGACGACAACACCTCGGGTGTCCTCGTCGAGCTGAAGTGCGAGACGGACTTCGTCGCCAAGGGCGAGAAGTTCCAGAACGTCGCCAAGGCCATCGCCGAGCACGTCGCCAAGGCCGCCCCGGCCGACCTCGAGGCCCTGCTCGCCTCCGAGATCGAGGCCGGCAAGACCGTCCAGGCGTACGTCGACGAGGCCAACGCCAACCTCGGCGAGAAGATCGTCCTGGACCGCTTCGCGCAGTTCTCCGGTGGCTACGTGACCGCGTACATGCACCGCACGATGCCCGACCTGCCCCCGCAGATCGGTGTCCTCGTCGAGCTGGACAAGCCCAACGCCGAGATCGCCAAGGGTGTCGCCCAGCACATCGCCGCCTTCGCGCCGAAGTACCTCTCCAAGGAGGACGTCCCGGCCGAGGTCGTCGAGTCGGAGCGCCGTGTCGCCGAGGAGACCACCCGCGCCGAGGGCAAGCCCGAGGCCGCCCTGCCGAAGATCGTCGAGGGTCGCCTCAACGGCTTCTTCAAGGACGCCACCCTGCTCGGCCAGCCCTACGCCCTGGACAACAAGAAGTCCGTCCAGAAGGTGCTGGAAGAGGCCGGTGTCAGCCTGAAGCGCTTCACGCGCATCAAGGTCGGCATCTGAGTCCGTACCGCGACGGACGTACGACCCCGGTAGGGTCGACCGCAGTCGTCGGCGCCGTTCGCGTATGCCGTTGCGTACACGCGCGTGGCGGCGGACGACAGCAGATCTGACGAGGAGGCCATTGCCGCGTATGGGATGCGAAACACGCCCCCACCGGCAGTGGCCTTCTTCGTGTGTGTGACCCACGTAAAAGAGGCGAGATCTCCATGACCACCAAGGCCGAGAAGAGCGACGACGGCAAAGTACGCGGCCGCTTCATGCTGAAGCTGTCCGGAGAGGCCTTCTCCGGCGGTGGGGGCCTGGGCGTCGACCCCGACGTGGTGCACGCCATCGCCCGTGAGATCGCCGCCGTCGTGCGGGACGGCGCGCAGATCGCGGTCGTCATCGGCGGCGGCAACTTCTTCCGCGGCGCCGAGCTGCAGGTGCGCGGCATGGACCGCGCCCGCTCCGACTACATGGGCATGCTCGGCACCGTGATGAACTGCCTGGCCCTCCAGGACTTCCTGGAGAAGGAGGGCGTCGACTGCCGCGTGCAGACCGCCATCACCATGGGCCAGGTCGCCGAGCCCTACATCCCGCTGCGCGCCGTGCGCCACCTGGAGAAGGGCCGCGTGGTCATCTTCGGCGCCGGAATGGGCATGCCGTACTTCTCCACCGACACCACCGCCGCCCAGCGCGCCCTCGAGATCGACGCCGAGGCCCTGCTCATGGGCAAGAACGGTGTGGACGGGGTCTACGACTCCGACCCGAAGACCAACCCGGACGCCGTGAAGTTCGACGCGCTCGGGTACGGCGAGGTCATCACCCGCGACCTGAAGGTCGCCGACGCCACGGCCGTCACCCTCTGCCGTGACAACAGCCTCCCGATCGTGGTCTTCGAGCTGTTGAAGGAGGGCAATATCGCCCGTGCCGTCAAGGGTGAGAAGATCGGCACGCTCGTGGGGGACCAGGGCAGCCGGGACTGACCGGACACCCCCCTCCGCGGACACCACCTGTCCGGGGGACGGAAGGGACGGGACCGGGCCGGGGGATGGACAATGTCCCGCCGGTCGGGAACCGTGCAGGAAGAACGCGACGCAGCCGGCCGCAGCTCCGACAGGGGACCGCAGCCGGGCCTACTCAAGACACGCAGGAGCAAGTGGTGATCGAAGAGACCCTCCTCGAGGCCGAGGAGAAGATGGAGAAGGCCGTCGTGGTCGCCAAGGAGGACTTCGCCGCGATCCGCACCGGCCGTGCGCACCCGGCGATGTTCAACAAGATCGTGGCCGACTACTACGGCGCGCCGACGCCGATCAACCAGTTGGCCTCGTTCTCCGTGCCCGAGCCGCGCATGGCCGTGGTGACCCCCTTCGACAAGAGCGCCCTGCGCAACATCGAGCAGGCGATCCGCGACTCCGACCTGGGCGTCAACCCGAGCAACGACGGCAACATCATCCGGGTGGTGTTCCCCGAGCTGACCGAGGACCGCCGCCGCGAGTACATCAAGGTGGCCAAGGGCAAGGGCGAGGACGCCAAGGTCTCCATCCGCTCCGTGCGCCGCAAGGCCAAGGACGCCATCGACAAGATGGTCAAGGACGGCGAGGTCGGCGAGGACGAGGGCCGCCGTGCGGAGAAGGAGCTCGACGACACCACCGCCAAGTACGTCGCGCAGGTGGACGAGCTCCTGAAGCACAAGGAAGCCGAACTGCTCGAGGTCTGATGAACGACTCTTCCTGGGGAGCGCCGCCACAAGCCGGGTACTGGGGGCCGTCCGACCAGGGACCCGCCCAGGGCGCCGGCCCGGCGGGTCCCGCGTACGATGCGCACTACGCGCAGCAGACTCGCCCCATGCCCATCGTGCCCGACGTACCCGAACACGGCGGAGACCAGGACGACGACCAGGGGACCGCTCGGCTGAGCGGTCCCTTGTTCCGGGACGAGCCGTTCCACGACCAGCCCGGTCGCGACGTGCCGTATCGCGACCAGAACCCGTCGGCGCAGCCGTATGCGGTGGTGCCGCAGAATCCGGAGCCCATGCCCGTCGCCCCGCAGCCGGCGCAGCCGCAGCCGCCGCAGAAGAAGAGCGCGGGGCGCGACCTCGGGGCGGCGATAGGGGTCGGTGTCGGCCTCGGCGTGGTGATCATCGCGTCGCTGTTCTTCGTCAAGGCCGTCTTCGTCGGTGTGATCGCGGTCGCCGTCGTGGTGGGGCTGTGGGAGCTGACCAAGCGGCTGGAGGAGCGCAAGAGCATCAAGGCGCCCCTCGTGCCGCTCGCCGTCGGCGGCGCGGCGATGGTGGTCGCCGGGTACGCGCGCGGCGCCGAGGGTGCGTGGATCGCCATGGCGCTCACCGCGCTGGCGGTCCTGGTCTGGCGGATGACCGAGCCCCCCGAGGGCTACCTCAGGGACGTCACCGCCGGGCTGTTCGCCGCGTTCTACGTGCCGTTCCTGGCCACCTTCGTCGCCATGATGCTGGCGGCGGACGACGGGGCCTGGCGCGTCCTGGTCTTCCTGATACTGACGGTCGTCAGCGACACCGGGGCGTACGCCGTCGGCTGGCGCTTCGGCAAGAAGAAGCTCGCCCCGCGCATCAGCCCGGGCAAGACCCGCGAGGGCCTGCTCGGGGCGGTGGCGTTCGCGATGGCGGCGGGCGCACTGTGCACGCAGTTCCTGATCGACGACGGCACCTGGTGGCAGGGCCTGCTGCTCGGCCTCGCGGTCGCCGTCAGCGCCACGCTGGGCGACCTCGGCGAGTCCATGATCAAGCGCGACCTCGGCATCAAGGACATGGGCACCCTCCTGCCGGGGCACGGCGGCATCATGGACCGGCTGGACTCGCTGCTGCCGACGGCGCCGGTGGTGTGGCTGCTGCTGGTGATCTTCGTCGGGTCGGGTTGACAGCGATCAGGTAGTCTGGGAAGGGCCTGCGGCTTTTGGCCGCGGGCCCTTCCGTGTGTCCCCGCCGAGGCGGGGGTCTTCCAGTGAGGTCTCCTGGCTCCGGCACGGCCCTGCCGTTGTCCCCGCCGACGCGGGGGGTTGCCACAGGCCCGCCGTCCTGAGGAGTTGTCCGACCGTGGCCCGTCCAGCCCCCGGTGAGCTGACCTTCGCCGCACCCCGCGGAGCGAAGCGGCCGCCGCGGCACCTCGCCGATCTCACGCCCGCCGAGCGCAAGGAGGCTGTCGCCGCGATCGGTGAGAAGCCGTTCCGTGCGAAGCAGCTCTCGCAGCACTACTTCGCGCGGTACGCGCACGACCCCGAGCAGTGGACCGACATCCCCGCCGGCTCGCGCGAGGGCTTGCGCGAGGCGCTGCTGCCCGAGCTGATGACGGTCGTGCGGCACCTGTCGACCGACGAGGGGACCACGCGCAAGACGCTGTGGAAGCTGTTCGACGGGACCCTCGTCGAGTCGGTGCTCATGCGCTACCCGGACCGGGTCACGATGTGCATCAGCTCCCAGGCGGGCTGCGGCATGAACTGCCCCTTCTGCGCCACCGGCCAGGCCGGACTCGACCGGAACCTGTCGACCGCCGAGATCGTGCACCAGATCGTGGACGGCATGCGGGCGCTCAGGGACGGCGAGGTCCCGGGAGGTCCCGCCCGGCTCAGCAACATCGTGTTCATGGGCATGGGCGAGCCCCTCGCCAACTACAACCGGGTCGTGGGCGCCGTCCGCCGGCTCACCGATCCCGAGCCCGACGGACTGGGGCTCTCCCAGCGCGGGATCACCGTCTCCACGGTCGGCCTCGTCCCGGCGATCCACCGCTTCGCCGACGAGGGCTTCAAGTGCCGCCTCGCCATCTCCCTGCACGCTCCCGACGACGAGCTGCGCGACACCCTCGTCCCCGTCAACACGCGGTGGAAGGTGCGCGAGGTGCTGGACGCCGGGTTCGAGTACGCGGCGAAGTCCGGGCGGCGGCTGTCCATCGAGTACGCCCTGATCCGCGACATCAACGACCAGGCCTGGCGCGGCGACCGGCTCGGGCGGCTGCTCAAGGGCAGGCCCGTGCACGTCAACCTGATCCCGCTCAACCCCACGCCCGGCTCCAAGTGGACCGCGTCGCGGCCCGAGGACGAGAAGGCGTTCGTGGAGGCGATCGCGGCGCACGGTGTGCCGGTGACGATCCGGGACACCCGTGGCCAGGAGATCGACGGGGCGTGTGGTCAGCTCGCCGCGAGCGAGCGGTAACCTGACCGACGGAAGTACGTCAACGCCGTACAACGTCATTCGCAGTCACATCTTCATATTCCGACAGGGGAGCGCCACAGCGCTGAGAGTGCGGCACCGGCCGCAGACCCTCTGAACCTGGCCCAGGTCATTCTGGGTAGGGAGATCGGTCACCACTCGAGCTGTTGCGCCCTGCCCGGGATCCTCGCCAGGGGTCCCGGGCGGGGCCGCGTCTTCTCCTGGTCACCCAGGAGGAATTCAGTGAGCATCACCAAGAAGGGCATCACCAAGCAGGTCAGTGTCCTGGCCGTCGGGCTCGGCATGGTCGGCACGCTGGCCGCCTGCGGATCGTCGTCCGACGACGGGGGCGGCAGCGGCGCCGGCGGCTCCAAGACGGTGACGCTGGTCAGCCACGACTCGTGGGCCGCCTCCAAGGACGTCATCGCGGCCTTCGAGAAGAAGTCGGGGTACAAGGTCAAGGTCCTGGAGGACGGCGACGCCGGGCAGGCCGTCAACAAGGCGATCCTCACCAAGGACAACCCGCAGGGCGACGTCTTCTTCGGCGTCGACAACACCCTGCTGTCCCGCGCCCTGGACAACGGCCTGTTCCAGCCGTACGAGGCGAAGGGCTCCGACCGGGTCCCGCCCGAGTACCGGGCCGACCGGGACAAGCACCGGGTCACGCCCGTCGACACCGGCGACATCTGCGTCAACTACGACAGGGCCTACTTCGACAAGCACCGGCTCGCACCGCCGAAGTCCTTCGACGACCTGGCCAAGCCCGCCTACAAGGACCTGCTCGTCACCGAGAACGCGGGCAGTTCCTCGCCGGGCCTCGGCTTCCTGCTCGGCACCGCCGCCCGGTACGGGGACGACGGCTGGGAGGGCTACTGGAAGAAGCTCAAGGCGAACGGCGTCAAGGTCGTCGACGGCTGGGAGCAGGCGTACAACGAGGAGTTCTCCGGCTCGGCCGGCGGCAGGAAGGCGGGAGGCGACCGCCCGCTGGTCGTCTCCTACGCCTCCTCCCCGCCCGCCGAGGTCGTCTACGCCGACCCGCAGCCGGACACCGCCCCCACGGGCGTCGCCGACGGGACCTGCTTCCGGCAGGTCGAGTACGCGGGCCTGCTCGCCAACGCCAGGAACCCCGAGGGCGGCAAGGCACTCCTCGACTTCCTGCTGAGCAAGACCTTCCAGGAGGACATGCCGCTGAACATGTTCGTCCACCCGGTGCGGAAGGACGCGCAGGTCCCGGAGGTGTTCACGAAGTTCGGGCCGCAGGCCAAGGACCCGCAGACCCTCGACCCGGCGAAGATCGCCGGCAACCGCGACCAGTGGGTCAAGTCGTGGACCTCGCTCGTACTGAAGTGAGCGACCGGGGCAAGCCGGTGGGGAGCGTGCGCGGGAGCGCGGCGCGGCTCGGTCTGATGGCCGTGCCGGTCGCGTTCTTCGCGGTGTTCTTCGCCTACCCCGTCGCGGCCATCGTCGCGCGCGGCCTGAAGGCCGACGGGGCCTGGCAGGTGGGGCGGTTCGGGGACGTGCTCGCGCAGTCCGACGTGCGGCACGTCCTGTGGTTCACCACCTGGCAGGCACTGGCGTCCACCGCCCTCACGCTGCTGATCGCGCTGCCCGGCGCCTACGTCTTCGCCCGCTTCGACTTCCCCGGCAAACAGGTGCTGCGGGCCGTGGTGACCGTGCCGTTCGTGCTGCCGACGGTCGTCGTCGGGACGGCGTTCCTGGCGCTGGTCGGGCGGGGCGGGCTGCTGGACGAGCTGTGGGGCCTGCGCCTGGACACCACGGTGTGGGCGATCCTGCTCGCGCACGTCTTCTTCAACTACGCCGTCGTCGTGCGCACCGTGGGCGGCCTCTGGGCGCAGCTCGATCCGCGGCAGGAGGAGGCCGCGCGGATGCTCGGCGCCTCCCGGCTGCGGGCCTGGCGGCAGGTGACGCTGCCCGCGCTGGTGCCCGCCGTGGCCGCCGCCGCGCTGATGGTCTTCCTGTTCACCTTCACCTCCTTCGGCGTCGTCCAGATCCTCGGCGGGCCCACCTTCTCCACCCTCGAGGTGGAGATCTACCGCCAGACCTCCCAGGTCTTCGACCTGTCCACGGCCGCCGTGCTGACGCTGGTCCAGTTCGCGGCCGTCGCCGCCGTCCTCGCCGTGCACGCCTGGACGGTACGGCGGCGCGAGACGGCCCTGCGGCTGGTGGACGCGGGCACGACCGCGCGCCGGCCGCGCGGCGCGGGGCAGTGGGCGCTGCTCGCCGGGGTCCTGGGCGTCATCGCGGTCCTGCTGGTGCTGCCGCTCGCGGTGCTGGTGCAGCGGTCGCTGGGCGCCTCCGGCTTCGGCTACTACCGGGCGCTGACCCGCGAGGACGGCGGCGCCTTCCTCGTCCCGCCGATCGAGGCGATCGGCAACTCCCTCCAGTACGCCGTCGCCGCCACCGCCATCGCCGTGGTGATCGGCGGCCTGGCCGCGGCCGCGCTCACCCGGCGCGACGCGGGCCGCTTCGTGCGCGGGTTCGACGCGCTGCTGATGCTGCCCCTCGGGGTGTCGGCCGTGACGGTCGGCTTCGGCTTCCTGATCGCGCTGGACGAACCCCCGCTGGACCTCAGGGCCTCGTGGATCCTGGTGCCGCTCGCGCAGGCGCTGGTGGGCGTCCCCTTCGTCGTACGGACCATGCTGCCGGTGCTGCGGGCGGTGGACGGGCGGCTGCGGGAGGCGGCGGCCGTGCTGGGGGCGTCGCCGTGGCGGGTGTGGCGGGAGGTGGACCTGCCGATGGTGCGGCGGGCGCTCCTGGTGGCGGCCGGGTTCGCCTTCGCGGTCTCGCTCGGCGAGTTCGGCGCGACCGTCTTCATCGCGCGGCCCGACAACCCGACGCTGCCGGTCGCGGTGGCCCGGCTGCTGGGACGGCCCGGGGACATGAACTACGGCCAGGCGATGGCCCTTTCGACGATTCTGATGCTGGTGTGCGCCGTGGCCCTGGTGGTGCTGGAGCGGTTGCGGACCGACCGGAGCGGGGAGTTCTGACATGCCGTCCAGCCTGCTGGGCCTCGAAGGCGCCACGGTCCGCTTCGGCGGGCGGGCCGTGCTCGACGACGTCGACCTGGCGGTCGCCGAGCACGAGGTGGTGTGCGTGCTCGGGCCCAGCGGCAGCGGCAAGTCGACGCTCCTGCGGGCGGTCGCCGGACTCCAGCCGCTGGACGCCGGGCGGGTGACGCTGGAGGGACGTGACCAGGCCGGGGTGCCCGCGCACCGGCGCGAGGTCGGGCTGATGTTCCAGGACCACCAGTTGTTCCCGCAGCGCGACGTGGCCCAGAACATCGCCTTCGGGCCGCGGATGCGCGGCGCGTCCCGGGCCGAACAGCAGGAGCGGGTGCGGGAGTTGCTGGAGCTGGTCGGGCTGCCGGGTGCCGCCCGCCGGTCCGTCGGCGCGCTCTCCGGCGGTGAACAGCAGCGGGTGGCCCTGGCCCGCGCCCTCGCGCCCCGGCCCCGGCTGCTGATGCTCGACGAGCCGCTCGGCCAGCTCGACCGCTCGCTGCGGGAGCGACTGGTGGTGGAACTGCGGGAGCTGTTCGGCCGGTTGGGCACCACGGTGCTGGCCGTGACGCACGACCAGGGCGAGGCCTTCGCGCTCGCCGACCGGGTGGTGGTGATGCGGGACGGCCGGATCGCCCAGTCGGGGACGCCCCTTGAGGTCTGGCGGCGGCCGGCGGACGCTTTCGTGGCCCGTTTCCTCGGTTTCGACAACGTGGCCGAGGCCTCCGTCGCCGGGCAGGCCGCCGACACCCCCTGGGGCAAGGTGCCGGTCCCCGACGACGCCCCCCAGGGCACGCGGACGGTGCTCGTGCGGCCGGCCGGGGTGCGCGTCGTCGGCGCCGACGCGGGCCTGCGCTGCACGGTCGCGGCCCGCACCTTCCGCGGCACGCACGTCGCCGTGCACCTCCAGCCGGAGGGCGCGCCCCGCCTGGAGGCGGCGTGCGCGCTGCGGGACGCGCCGGAGGTCGGCGACGCGGTCGGGGTGGAGTTCGACGCGGCGGAAATCGTGGTGCTCGGGTGATCGTCGGGCTGGTGGGGTGAGCGCACGGCACTCCTCGCGCGCGAGCGGTACTGCGACCCGGTCGCCCACCGGGCGGGCGGACTGAGGGCCCCTGCGCCCGGCCGCCGCCGGACGCACCCGAACTCGAAGTGATCGGCGACCGCGAACTGCTCGAACTGCGACTGGAGACGGCGACGTTCGGCTGACACGACGGTGGCCCGCCCCGGACGGGACGGGCCACCGCGTGGGAACCGGTGTGCGGGCGTCAGCGGTTGCCGTTCGCCCCACGACGGCGCAGGCCGAAGAAGACCGCGCCGCCACCGACGACGACCAGGGCCGCCGCGATGCCGGCGATCATGCCGGTGTTGGAGCCGGCGCCGGTCTCGGCGAGGTTGGACTCACCGGCCGCCGGGGACGGGGCGTTGTCGCCCGGGACGGCCGCCGGGGCGGTGCTCTCCGGCTGCGACGGCGCCGGGGCCGACGTGGACGGCTCGGGGGCCGGGGACTCCGTCTCGTCGGACGGCGTGGAGGAGCTCTCCGACGGGGTCGGCGTCGGGGACGGGGTGTCCTCCGTCTTGCACGGGGTCGACGGGGTCGTGACGTCCGGCTTGATGTACTCGTCGACGTACCGGTCGGCCTTGACGTGGACGCGGTACTCCGTGTTCGGCTGCCAGTCCACGGCGAAGTTGACGGTGGTGCCCTCCTTGGAGCCCTTGACCGTCTCCTGGCCGACCTGCTCGCCGGTGCTCTTCAGCGTGACGGTGACGGTGGCCGGGATGCCGGCGGGGTCCACGTCGGTGACGGAGATGACACCGTTGTCGCCGTCGCACTCGGCCTTGGCGGAGAACTCGTTGATGTTGCAGGCGAGGGCGGAGCCGGAGGCGCTGAGCGCGAGGGCCGCGGAGGCGGCGACGACGCCGAGGGCGCGGACGCCCCGACGGGATGCCGTACGGCTGATTATGGACAGGACTGCCACGTTTGTCCTTTACGGGAGCGCGGATGCGGGGGGTGGTGGGGTGCCGACGCCCGATGGCGCGGCATCAGCACACCCATGAGCCTCACTGGTCTATAAGCGCGGCGTAAGAAGTGTCAACGCACATGCCGGACAAGGCCGTTGACTTTGCCGTCTTATTAAGCGCCGAGACGTTTCAGCGTCGCAGGAGCCCCATGGATCCGGCCAACAGGCCCGATTCCGGACTCCCGTGTCCGCCCCTGCGCGATCCGTGCCCGCGGCTCGGCTCAGCCCTGGGCCGCCGCCGGGTCCATCCACACGACCTCGAAGGTGTGGCCGTCGGGGTCGTCGAAGGCCCGGCCGTACATGAAGCCGAGGTCCTGGGTCTCGCCGGAGACCGAGCCGCCGGCCGCGACCGCCTTGTCCACCAGCTCGTCGACCTTCTCGCGGCTCTCCGCGCTCAGCGCGATCAGCACCTCGCTGGACTTGGTCGAGTCCGCGATCTCCTTCTTGGTGAACTGGAGGTACTTCTGCGGCGTGTGCACCATCACGACGATGGCGTCGCTCACCGGGAACGACACGGTGCTGTCGTCGCTGAACCGGGCGTTGGGCTCCCAGCCCAGTCCGGTGAAGAACTTCCTGGCGGTGTCGAGGTCGTTGGTGGCCAGGTTCACGAAGATCATCTGCTGGTACATGGGGGCTGCTCCCGTTGGCTGTGCCGCTGTGCCGCTGTGGGCGTGCGGTGCGTGTGCGTCGTGCGGTGCGTGTGCGTCGTGCGGTGCGTGTGTCGCGCCGTTCGAAGAGGTAGACGGGAGGCGGCCCCGGAACTCATCGCGAGTCCGGGGCCTTTTTCGAACGGTCCTGTGCGGCTCAGTGCTCCAGCGGCAGCGCGGCCAGCACCGCGACCACCAGGGTCAGCGGACCGAACAGGGCGAGCAGGGCGGCGGCGCGTACGGCGGCGGCGCCGCGCAGGGTCGCGGGGGGCGCGCCCAGGCGCAGCAGCGCGTCCGTGGTGCCGGCGCGGGCGTGCTTGGCGGCGACGGCCGCGGTCAGGAGGGTGGCCACGGTGCAGCCGACGACCAGGAGTGCGCCCAGGGTGGCCAGCGGGCCGAAGGCCGGTCCGTCGCCGTCGTACACCGTGGCGGTCACGTAGGCCGCGGCGGCGACGGCGGCGACGACACCGAGGGGGCGGCCGATGCGGTGGGACTCCTCCATGAGGACGCGGCCGGCCAGCAGCCGCAGGGCGCCGGGGCGCACGGCCTGGAGCAGCCGGCCGCACAGGTGGGTGAGGCCCGGTCCGGCCAGGGCGAGGCCCAGCGCGGTCAGGGCCCAGCCGATCAGGACGCCGGCGGAGGGGGCGGTGCCGGGGGTGGGGGCGGCGGACGCGTTGCCGGTGTAGGTCTCGACGGTGAGGCCCGCGGCGAGGACGGCGATGCCCCAGGGGAGGGCGGTGGTGTTCTGGGGGCGGGGGGTCGGCTCGGGCCGTGCGTCGGGGGAGGCGTCCGGTGTCTGCGGGGTGGAGTCCGCCGGGGCCGGGACCGGGGGAGCGGCGTCCAGCGTCTGTGTGGTGCCGTCCGCCGACGGCGAGGGGTGGGGGTCACTCGCCCGCGTGTGCAGGGCGTCGCCATCGGTCACCCTCCCCCACTCCTGGCTTCGCTCGAGCGGGGGGACCCCCGTCGCCCCGGCGGCACGGCCGCCCGCAGCACCGGCGACAGCACGGCTGTCCGCGGACACCGCGGCGGTGCGGGCGCCGAAGCGGCCGTAGGCGCCGAAGGTTTCGCGGGCCCTGCCCCAGCCGTAGGCGCCGAAGCGGCCGTAGCCGCGGGGTGCGGCGGCCTTGGCGGGCCGGGGATCGCGGGGCCGCAGGGCGTGGGCCACGGCCGCCGAGGCGAGGGCCGGTACGAGGACCAGCAGCGTCAGGACGGCCGGGGCGGGGAGGGACTGGCCGACGGCCAGGGCGTCGGCCGCGACGCGGTCGGAGGGCGGGCGGCCGGTCAGGCTGCCGCGCAGGTACAGGAAGGCGAGCAGGGCCGCGACGGAGCCGAGGGACGCGGTCAGAGCCGTCGTCGTCGCCGACACGGCCATCAGCCGGCCCGGACCGAGGCCGATCGCCGACAGTCCCGAGCGGGGCCGGGTGCCGGGATCGGTGCGGGCCACGGCGACCGCGAGCTGCGCCGCGGCGGCCAGCGGTGCCGCGCACCAGGCCAGGCGGAGCGCGGCGGCGCCGGGGGTGTCCGGGTGGCTCAGCGCGTGGCCGAGGGCGCACAGCAGCAGGAAGCCCGTGCCCGCCGAGGCCAGCGCGACCAGCAGGCGGCGCAGGTGGACGGCGAGGTGGGCGGTGCGGGTCAGGCGGAGAGCGAGCACGCCGCCCGGCCTTCCGTTCCGGGAGTCCCGGTGGCACCGTCGGCCACCGCGGTCTCGGCGAGCGGGGGCAGGTGCACGGTCCGCACCCGGCGTCCGTCGAGCA
Source organism: Streptomyces sp. NRRL F-5650 (assembly GCF_000721365.1). Taxonomy (NCBI): domain Bacteria; kingdom Bacillati; phylum Actinomycetota; class Actinomycetes; order Kitasatosporales; family Streptomycetaceae; genus Streptomyces; species Streptomyces sp. NRRL F-5650. Next base: position 208,884 of record NZ_JOGV01000011.1, read on the forward strand.
ACGCGACCGCTCGGTCCGCCAGGGCGGCGGTCTGCGCGTCGTGCGTGGCGAGCAGGACGGTGATGCCGTGCGAGCGGGCCGCGGTGGTGAGCGTCCGCAGCACCTGGGCGCGGTCGGCGCGGTGCAGGGGGGCGGTCGGCTCGTCGGCGAAGAGGACCGCCGGGGCGACGGCGAGGGCGCGGGCGATGCAGACGCGCTGCCGTTCGGCCTGCCGGAGTTCGTGCGGGCGCCTGCGTGCCTTGTCGCCGACGTCGAGGCGGTCCAGCCACTCCAGGGCGGTGGTCTTGGCCCGGCGCCGGCCCGTGCCGCGCAGCATCAGCGGGAGCGCGGCGTTCTCCCAGGCGTTCAGCTCCGGGACGAGTGCCGGTGCGGGATCGATCCAGCCGAAGCGGTCGCGGCGCAGGCGTTCGCGGCCGAGCGGGCCCATGGTGTGCACCGGCACGCTGTTGAACCACACCTCGCCGCCCTGCGGCTTGACCAGGCCGGACAGACACCGCAGCAGCGTGGTCTTGCCGCTGCCGCGCGGTCCGCTCACGGCGAGGATCTCGCCCTCGCGCACGCCGAGCGACACGCCCTGCAGCGCGGGGGAGCCGTCGTGGTGCTGGAAGTGCAGGGCGCGGGCCCAGAGCACGTCGTTGTCCGGCGGAGCCTCCATGGGCGTACACCTCGGTTCTGATCCGTATTTCCCCGGTCGGGTCGTCCCCCTTCCGGGGGAACGAAGACGGGGCCGATCGGTCACTGGGCACGCTAGGCAGTCCCCGCGCGGGGGCCGGACAGCACGAGGCCCCGGGCCGCCGTGTCTCACTCGAACGGGCGGCGCCGGGGCCGGAGATGATCCTCTCAAGGAACGATCAGAGGATGATCAGAGCTTCGTCCACGCCTCCGTGAGCGTGGCGCGCAGGATCTGCTCGATCTCGTCGAAGGTCTCCTGACTGGAGATCAGCGGCGGGGCGAGCTGGATGACCGGGTCGCCGCGGTCGTCGGCACGGCAGTACAGGCCGTTGTCGAACAGCTTCTTCGACAGGAAGCCGTACAGGACCCGCTCGGTCTCCTCCTCGTCGAAGGACTCCTTGGTGGTCTTGTCCTTGACCAGTTCGATGCCGTAGAAGAAGCCGTTGCCGCGGACGTCGCCGACGATCGGCAGGTCGTGCAGCTTCTCCAGGGTGGCGCGGAAGGCGCCCTCGTTGTCCAGCACGTGCTGGTTGAGGCCCTCGCGCTCGAACAGGTCGAGGTTGGCGACGCCGACCGCCGCGGAGACCGGGTGGCCGCCGAACGTGTAGCCGTGCAGGAAGGTGTTGTCGCCCTGGTAGAACGGCTCGGCCAGGCGGTCGGAGACGATGCAGGCGCCGATCGGGGAGTAGCCCGAGGTCATGCCCTTGGCGCAGGTGATCATGTCCGGGACGTAGCCGAACTTGTCGCAGGCGAAGGTCGTGCCCAGGCGGCCGAAGGCACAGATGACCTCGTCGGAGACGAGCAGCACGTCGTACCGGTCGCAGATCTCGCGGACCCGCTGGAAGTAGCCGGGCGGGGGCGGGAAGCAGCCGCCCGCGTTCTGCACGGGCTCCAGGAAGACCGCCGCGACCGTGTCCGGGCCCTCGAAGAGGATCTGCTGCTCGATCTGGTCGGCGGCCCACCGGCCGAAGGCCTCGGGGTCGTCGCCGAAGAGCGGGGCGCGGTAGATGTTGGTGTTCGGCACCTTGTGCGCGCCGGGCACCAGCGGCTCGAAGGGGGCCTTGAGTCCCGGCAGGCCGGTGATGGACAGGGCGCCCTGCGGAGTGCCGTGGTAGGCCACCGCGCGGGAGATCACCTTGTACTTGGTGGGCTTGCCGGTCAGTTTGAAGTACTGCTTCGCGAGCTTCCACGCGGTCTCGACCGCCTCGCCGCCGCCCGTGGTGAAGAAGACCTTGTTGAGGTCGCCGGGGGCCTCGTGGGCCAGGCGCTCGGCCAGCTCGACGGCCTTGGGGTGGGCGTAGGACCAGACGGGGAAGAAGGCCAGTTCCCGCGCCTGCTTCGCGGCGGTCTCCGCCAGCTCCTGGCGGCCGTGTCCGGCCTGGACCACGAACAGGCCGGCGAGTCCGTCGAGGTAGCGCCTGCCCTTGTCGTCGTAGATGTGGGTGCCCTCACCGCGGACGATGGTGGGGACGGGGGCGTTCTCGTACGACGACATGCGGGTGAAGTGCATCCACAGGTGGTCGTAGGCGGTGCGGCTGAGGTCCTTGGGGCTTTCGGTGCTCACGATTTATCGGGTTCCCCACATGTAGGTCTGCTTCTTGAGCTTGAGATAGACGAAGCTCTCGGTGGAGCGCACCCCGGGGACGGCCCGGATGCGTCGGTTGATGACCTCCAGGAGGTGGTCGTCGTCCTCGCAGACGACCTCCACCATCAGGTCGAAGGAGCCCGCGGTCATCACCACGTACTCGCACTCGGACATGGCGGCCAGCGCCTCGGCCACGGACTCCACGTCGCCCTCGACGTTGACGCCGACCATCGCCTGGCGCCGGAAGCCCACCGTGAGCGGGTCCGTGACGGCGACGATCTGCATCACGCCCTGGTCGAGCAGCTTCTGGACGCGCTGGCGCACGGCCGCCTCCGAGAGGCCCACGGCCTTGCCGATGGCGGCGTAGGGGCGGCGGCCGTCCTCCTGGAGCTGCTCGATGATGGCGAGGGAGACGGCGTCCAACTGGGGACCGCCGTTCCGGGACTCGCGGGTGTCCTTCTGGTCTGCGCTTCGACTGGCCACGGCTTCACTGTGCACGACGTATCGACAGTTTCGCAAGGCCGTAGCGATGAAATTCGTTGTTTGAGTAGCTTGAAGCTGCGGATATCGCAACCGTGAGGGGAGCGGGGGTGTTGAAAACGTCGGCGCTCCGTCTAGGGTGGGTGTCTCAGTTACTGGACACCCGAACTTGGAGGGCCGGCAGTGAGCACCGAGCTGCGTCGTCTGCGCAACTACATCGACGGTGAGTTCCGGGACGCCGCCGACGGACGGACCACGGAAGTGGTCAACCCCGCCACGGGCGAGGCCTACGCGACCGCCCCCCTGTCCGGGCAGGCCGACGTGGACGCGGCCATGGCGGCCGCCGCCGCGGCCTTCCCGGCGTGGCGGGACACGACCCCGGCCGAGCGGCAGAAGGCCCTGCTGAAGATCGCGGACGCGTTCGAGGAGCGGGCCGAGGAGCTGATCGCGGCCGAGGTGGAGAACACGGGCAAGCCGATCGGGCTGACCCGCTCCGAGGAGATCCCGCCGATGGTCGACCAGATCCGCTTCTTCGCGGGTGCGGCGCGGATGCTCGAAGGCCGCGGCGCCGGTGAGTACATGGAGGGGCTGACCTCCTTCGTGCGCCGCGAGCCCATCGGTGTCTGCGCGCAGGTCGCGCCGTGGAACTACCCGATGATGATGGCCGTGTGGAAGTTCGCCCCGGCGCTCGCCGCGGGCAACACCGTGGTCCTCAAGCCCTCGGACACCACCCCCGCCTCCACCGTCCTGATGGCCGACATCATCGGCTCCGTCGTGCCCAGGGGCGTCTTCAACGTCGTCTGCGGCGACCGCGACACCGGCCGCCTCATGGTCGAGCACGAAACCCCGGCGATGGCCTCCATCACCGGCTCCGTGCGGGCCGGCATGTCGGTCGCCGAGTCGGCCTCCAAGGACCTCAAGCGCGTCCACCTGGAGCTGGGCGGCAAGGCCCCGGTCGTCGTCTTCGAGGACACCGACATCCCCAAGGCCGTCGAGGGCATCTCGGAGGCGGGCTACTTCAACGCCGGCCAGGACTGTACGGCGGCCACCCGCGTGCTGGTCCACGAGTCGGTCCACGACGAGTTCGTGAGCGCGCTCGCCAAGGCCGCGTCCGAGATCAAGACCGGGCAGCCGGACGACGAGGACGTGCTGTACGGCCCGCTCAACAACCCCAACCAGCTCAAGCAGGTCTCCGGGTTCATCGAGCGCCTGCCCGCGCACGCCAAGGTCGAGGCGGGCGGCCACCGGGTGGGCGACAAGGGGTACTTCTACGCCCCGACCGTCGTCTCGGGCCTCAAGCAGGACGACGAGATCATCCAGCAGGAGGTCTTCGGCCCCGTCATCACCGTGCAGTCCTTCCGCGACGAGGACCAGGCCGTCGAGTGGGCCAACGGCGTGGAGTACGCGCTGGCCTCCTCGGTGTGGACCAAGGACCACGGCCGCGCGATGCGGATGTCCAAGAAGCTGGACTTCGGCTGCGTGTGGATCAACACCCACATCCCGCTGGTCGCCGAGATGCCGCACGGCGGCTTCAAGAAGTCCGGCTACGGCAAGGACCTGTCGGCGTACGGCTTCGACGACTACACCCGGATCAAGCACGTGATGACGTCGCTGGACGCCTGATCCCCCTCACCGGCCGGGCGCGGCCCCGGACCCCGGCGTACGGCCGGCGTCCGGGGCCGCGGCGTGTGCGGGGCGGACTCCGGGCGCTCGACAGGGTGTCCGGCCCGGCCCGGCCCGCTCGACGCAGCGTCGATTGTCCCGGCGGGCGTGCGACGGGATGCTCGTGCCATGCCCCTGCTCCCGAAAACGCCCTCGCTCTCCCGCCGTACCCTGCTGCGCGGCCTGGGCGGCTCCGCCGTGCTCGGTGTGCCGGCCGGCTGCGGTGTCCCCGCCGCCCACGTGGCCCCCGGCGACCGTGCCGCTCCCGACCGGTCCGCCGTCGAGCCCAGGCTGACCTGGGCCAACTGGCCGCTGTACATCGACACCGACGACGAGCATCCCGGCCGGCGGCCCACGCTGGAGGCGTTCGAGAAGGAGACGGGGATCTCCGTCGACTACGTCGAGGAGATCAACGACAACGACGAGTTCTTCGGCAGGATCAGCCCGGCCCTGATGAACCACCGGCCCGTCGACCGGGACCTGATCGTCATCAGCGACTGGATGTGCGGGCGGTTCGTACGGCTGGGCTGGGTGCAGGAGATGGACCGGGGCAGCCAGCCGAACGTCGCCGAGCACCTGGACCCGCTGCTGCGTTCGCCCGCCTTCGACCCCGGCCGCAGGTTCACCGTGCCCTGGCAGTCCGGCATCACCGGCATCGCCTACAACCGGCGCAGGCTCGGCCGGGAGATCCGGCACGTGTCCGACCTGTGGGCGGCCGACCTCAAGGGCCGCGTCACCCTGCTGTCGGGCATGGACGAGGCGTTCGCGCTGCTGATGCAGGGCAACGGCGTGGACATCACCGACTGGCGGACCGACGACTTCCACCTGATCTGCGAGCAGGTGGAGGAGCAGGTCGCCAAGGGGCAGATCCGCCGCTTCACCGGCAACGACTACATCAAGGACCTCTCCAGCGGCGACGTCCTGGCCTGCCAGGCCTACTCCGGCGACGTGATCCAGCTCCAGGCGGACGACCCGGACATCGAGTTCGTCGTCCCGGAGGAGGGCGCCGAACTGTGGGCGGAGTCCCTCATGATCCCCGACCTGGCCCGTCACAAGGCCAACGCCGAGCGGCTGATCGACCACTACTACCGGCCCGAGGTCGCCGCCGAGCTGGCCGCCTGGGTCAACTACGTCTGCCCGGTCCCCGCCGCCCGGGACGTCCTCGCCTCCTCCGGCGACGAGGAGACCGCCGCCCTGGCCGAGGACCCGCTGATCTTCCCGGACGCCGCGATGCGCGAACGGCTCGCGATCGCGCGGGACATCCCGGCGGGGGAGCGGGCGGAGTTCGCGAAGCGGTGGAACGGGATCGTGGGGGTGTAGCGGACCGGTCCGGGGAGCCGGGTGGGGAAGCCCGCCGGCCGAGGGTGCCCCCTGGCCAGGAGGCAGGCTCAGGCCGAGTCCCGCCGTACCAGTTCCGTCGGCAGTATGACGGCCGCCGGGGCCTCGCCGCCGACCTGGGCGAGCAGTACCCGCACCATCTCCGCGCTGATCCGGTCCCAGGGCTGGCGGATCGTGGTCAGGGCCGGCTGGGCGGCGAGGGCCGCCGGGGAGTCGTCGAACCCGCCGACCGCCACGTCCTGCGGCACCCGTCGCCCGGCCCGCTGCAGCGCGGCGAGGACGCCCTGGGCCATCAGGTCCGAGGCGACGAACACCGCGTCCAGGTCGGGCGCCTGGCCGAGCAGCCGGACCGCGGCGGCCTCGCCGCCGGCCCGGCTGTAGTCGCCGGACACGATCAGCTTCGCGTCCTCGGCGATCCCGGCCTCCGCGAGGACCTCCCGGTACCCGGCGAGCCGCTCCACGCCGCCGGGGGTGTCGAGGGGGCCGGTGACCGTGGCGACGCGCCGCCGGCCGAGGGACAGCAGGTGCCGGACCATGTCCCGCGCCCCGTCCCGGTCGTCGGCGGCGACGTAACTCACCTTCGCCGCCGGACCCTGCCCGACCGGCTTGCCGCAGGCCACCAACGGGACGCCCGCCTCGCGCAGTTCGGCCGCCACGGGGTCGCCGGAGTGCGAGGAGACGAGCAGCACCCCGTCGACGTGGCCCGCCGTGATGTACCGCGTGATCCGGCGGCGTTCGTCGCGCGTGCCCGCGATCATCAGCAGGAGCGGGATGTCGTGGGCGGCGAGCGCCTGCGTACAACCCCGCAGGAGCACGTTGAAGTTGGGGTCCTCGAAGAAGCGCTCCTGCGGCTCGGTGAGCAGGAAGCCCACCGAGTCCGAGCGGCCCGTGATGAGGGAGCGCGCGTGCCGGTTCACCACGTAACCGGTCTTGCGGATCGCCGCGTCGACCGCCTCCCGGGCCGCCGGGCTCACGTAGTGACCGCCGTTGAGGACGCGCGACACCGTGCCGCGCGAGACCCCGGCCTCGCGCGCCACGTCGTGGATCGTCGGCGGCCTGCGCCGGCCGCCGCTCGTGGTCCCCGTTGCGCTCATGGTCATGACTTTACGGCTCCCGACAGCAGGTCCAGACTCCAGAACCGCTGAATGACCAGGAAGAGAGCGACCAGCGGGACGATCGCGAGGAACGCGCCGGTGATCACCAGGGTGTACAGCGCGGGCGTGTTGGCGCCCTGTTCGAGGAGCGTGAACAGGCCGAGCGTGATCGGGAACTTCTCGTCGTCGCTGAGCATGATGTACGGCAGCAGGAAGTTGTTCCACACGGCGACGAACTGGAACAGGAACACCGTCACCAGACCCGGCACCATCATGGGCAGTGCGACACGGGTGAAGATGCGCCACTCGCCGGCTCCGTCCATCCGGCCCGCCTCGACGACGTCCGCGGGCACGGCCGCCGCCGCGTAGATCCGCGCGAGGTAGATGCCGTACGGGGACAGGACCAGCGGGAGCAGCACGGACAGGTAGGAGTCCGTGAGGTCGGCCTTCGCGAGCAGCAGGTACTGCGGGACCGCCAGGATGACCGGGGGCATCAGGACGCCCGCCATCAGCACGTTGAAGACCGACTCGCGGCCGCGGAAGCGGTAGACGGCCAGGGCGTAGCCGCTCAGCGCCGACACGGCGGTCGACAGGAGCGCGCCCAGGCCGGCGTACAGCGCCGAGTTCGCCATCCACTTCCAGTAGACGCCGTCGCGGTAGGCGGACAGTTCCCCGACGTTGTCGGCGAAGCCGGAGCCGGGCAGGAAGGTGAAGGTCGAGAACAGCTCGCTGCCCGACTTCGTCGACGCGACGACCACCCACGCCACCGGCAGCAGGCAGTACAGGGCGCCGAGGACCAGTACGGCCGTCGGGACGAGGGCCACCCGCCGGCGCGGCGGCGGGACCTGGGCGGTGCCCCGTGCGGTGCTCGCGGCGGGGGCCGCGCCGCGGGCGGTGACGGACGGGCTCATCGGGCCTCCTCCTGCCGGTTCCGGGAGTTCGCGGCGCGCAGGAACCCGAAGGAGAGCACGAGCGTGACGGCGGCGATGATCACGGCGGTGGCGGCGGCGGAGTGGATGTCGCCCTTCACGAACGCGTCCTGGTAGACCTGCATCAGCGGGCTCCACGTGGTCGACAGTGCATTGGTCAGCGGCTTCAGGGTGGTCGGTTCGTTGAACACCTGGAGCGTCGCGATGATCGAGAAGAACGCCGTGAGGACCAGCGACGGCGCCACCATCGGGATCTTGATGCGGAGGGCGATCTGCAGTTGCGAGCAGCCGTCGAGCCGGGCGGCTTCGTAGACCTCGGCGGGGATCGCACGCAGCGACGTGTAGATCACGATCATGTTGAAGCCGGTGCCGCCCCAGACCGCGATGTTCGACATGGCGAGGTACAGCGGACCGCCGTCCAGGAGGTCCGGCTGCGGCAGGCCCAGCCGGTCCAGCACGAAGTGGAACGGGCTGACGTCGGGCAGGTAGAGGAAGCCCCACAGCAGGGCCGCCACGACGCCCGGGATCGCGTACGGCAGGAAGATCGCCAGGCGCGTGACCGGGGTGAGGCGGACCCGGTCCGCGTCCAGCATCAGGGCGAAGACGAGCGCGAGGCCCAGCATCACGGGGACGACGATCGCTCCGTAGCCGAGGATGCGCAGCGCGCCGTGCAGCAGTTCGGAGTCGGTGAGGGCGTCCGCGTAGTTGGACAGGCCCGCCCACACCTCGTGCCGGGCGTTCCTGCCGAGGCCGAGGCCCTCGACCTCGACCTTGTGCAGGCTGAGCCAGAGCGCGTACCCGATGGGCAGCGCGAAGAAGAGCAGGAAGAGGACCCCGGCGGGGAGGAGGAAGCCGTACGGGGCGCTCTTGACCCCGTACGGCCGCCGGGTGGCGCGGGAGGTCATTCGGCGACCTCGAAGCCCTGCTTCCTCATGTCGGCGACGGTCGCGCTCTGCATCTTCCGCAGGGCGGCGCCGAAGTCCGACTTGTCCTTCGCGGCCGCGCCGAAGGCGTCCTTGAAGGTGGCGTACGCGACGTTCACGTTCGGCCCCCACGCGGCGGGTGCGGTCGTCTCGGCGATCTTCGCGGCCTGCGGGTAGAAGTCGGGCTGGTTGGCGAAGAAGGCCGGGGGCTCGGTGAACGCGCCGCCGAGCTGGGCGTCCGAGGCGGCCGGGTAGACGCCGCTCTCCTTGGCGAGCGCGGCCAGGGCCTTCGGGTCGGTGTTCAGCCAGGCGGCGAACGTCGCGGCGGCCTTCTGGTGGGTGCTGTCGGTGGTGACGGCGGTCGAGGAGCCGCCCCAGCTCCCGGTCGTGTTCGAGGTGTCGTCCCACTGCGGCAGGGGGGCCATGGCCCACTTGCCCTCGGTGTCGGGGGCCGCGGTGGTCAGGGTGCCCGGGGCCCAGACGGCGCTGACCCAGGCGATCTGCCGTCCGTCGTTGAGCGCCTTGTTCCAGGCCGGCGTGTACATCGGCTGGTTGTCGATGGCGCCCTCCGCGACCAGGCCGCCCCAGAAGTCGGCGACCTTCCGCGTCGCCGCGTCGTCGATGCCCACCTTCCACGTGTCGCCCTCGGTGCTCCACCACTTCGCGCCGGCCTGCTGGGCGAGACCGGCGAAGAGGCCGGAGTCGTTGGCGGAGAAGGTGGTCAGGTCCTTGTCGGGAGCCTTCTTCTTCAGCTCGCGGGCGACGTCGGCGAACGCGTCCCAGGTCGTCGGAACCTTCAGGCCGTACTTCTCGAACAGGTCCTCGCGGTACAGGAACATCATCGGCGCCGCGTCCTGGGGCACCGCGTACACGGCGTCCGTGCCGAGCGTCGCCTGCTGCCACAGGCCGTCCGCGAACTTGCCCTTCAGTTCGCCGGCCGTGCCCGATATGTCGGCCAGCGCGTCGTTGCTGACCAGGGTCGGCAGCGCCTGGTACTCGGCCTGCACCAGGTCGGGGGCCTTCTTCGCCTTGTGGGCGGTGAGGATCTTGGTGACGAGGGTGTCGCCGGAGGCCTGCTTCTTGACCGTGACGTGGATCTGCTGCTCCTTGCCGGGGCCCTTGTTCCACAGGTCGACGACCTTGTCCATGTTGGGGGTCCAGGTCCAGTACGTCAGGTCCGCCGGGCCCGCGGCGTCCTGGCCGGCGTCGCCGTCGTCGGATGAGCCGCAGGCGGCGAGTGCGGAGGCGCTGAGCGCGATCGCCGCGGCGGTGGCGGCGAGGCGGCGGTGCTGCTTCGTGATGGGCATGGCTGGATGTCTCCCTGACCGGACGAGGGAACGGGGTGGTGGCCGTAAGGTTCAGGCTCTGTGAGCGTTCACAGTAGAGAAACATCCTGGACACTTGTCAATGGTTGTTGCTGTGCGCTTATGTTGGGTCAGTGCCGCCGATGAAGTGTGTGCACGTTCTCAGTTGATCGATTTTCCCTTGGGGGTACCTCATGGCGCGGCTCGCCTTCGGCGGCGACTACAACCCCGAGCAGTGGCCGGAATCCGTCTGGCAGGAGGACGTCCGGCTGATGCGTGAGGCCGGCGTCACGATGGTGAGCGTCGGGATCTTCTCGTGGGCCCTGCTGGAGCCGGCACCGGGCTCGTACGACTTCGGCTGGCTCGACCGGGTCGTCGACCTGCTGCACGACAACGGCATCGGCGTCGACCTGGGCACGCCCACCGTCGCCCCGCCCAAGTGGTTCTACGACCGGCACCCCGACGCCCTGCCCGTCACGGAGGACGGCACCCGTCTGGCCTTCGGCTCACGCGGCGCCATCTGCCACAGCAACCAGGCCTACCGCGACGCGTCGAGCCGCATCACCGAACAGCTCGCCCGCCGCTACGGCACGCACCCGGCCGTGCGGATGTGGCACGTCCACAACGAGTACGGCGTCCCGGTCAGCGCCTGCTACTGCGAGAGCTGCGCGGCGCACTTCCGGCGCTGGCTCGCGGCGGCGTACGAGAGCGTCGAGGACGTCAACCACGCCTGGGGGACGGCCTTCTGGGGCCAGCGCTACGGGTCCTTCGCCGAGATCGACCCGCCGCGCCTCACCCCCACCGTCGGCAATCCGGCGCAGAAGCTCGACTACCGGCGCTTCGCCGACGCCACCCTGCGCGAGAACTTCGTGCGGGAGCGCGACATCCTGCACCGCCTCGCCCCCGGCATCCCCGTCACCACCAACTTCATGACCGCCCTCAGCCAGTGCGACTCCCTCGACTACTGGGCCTGGGGCCGCGAGGTCGACCTCGTCACCAACGACCACTACCTGATCACCGACGGCCGCCGCACCCACGTCAACCTCGCCATGGCCGCCGACCTCACGCGGTCCGTCGCCGGCGGCGCGCCGTGGCTGCTGCTCGAGCACTCCACGTCGGGGGTGAACTGGCAGGCCCGCAACCCGGCCAAGGCCCCGGGCCAGATGGCGAGGAACTCACTGGGCCACGTGGCGCGCGGCTCCGAGGGCGCGTTGTTCTTCCAGTGGCGGCAGTCGAGGCGCGGGGCCGAGAAGTTCCACTCCGCGATGCTGCCGCACGCCGGGACGGACTCCCGGGTGTGGCGTGAGGTGTGCGAACTGGGCGCCGCGGTGCGGGAGCTGGCTCCCGTGGCCCAGACCCGCACGGTCGCCGATGCGGCGGTGCTGTGGGACTGGCACGCGTGGTGGGCGCAGAGCCTGGAATGGCGCCCCAGCGAGGACCACGACGCCCGCGAGCGCGCGGACTCCTTCTACGAGGCCCTCTACGACCACCACCTCACCGTCGACTTCGCCCACCCGGAAGCCGACCTGTCGGCCTATCCGCTGGTCGTCGTTCCCGCGCTGTACCTGGCCACCGAGGCCACGGCCCGCAACCTGCGCGCCTATGTGGAGAACGGCGGCACGCTCGTCGTCTCCTACTTCTCCGGCATCGTCGACGAGCACGACGCCGTCCATCCCGGCGCCTGTCCCGGGGCCTTCCGCGACGTCCTCGGCCTGACCGTCGAGGAGTTCTCGCCGCTGCTCGCGGGGGAGTCGGTGCGGATCTCCGGCCCGGAGGGCGCCGAGCTGACGGCCGACGTGTGGAGCGAGTTCGTGGTCCCGCGCGGCGCCGAGACCGTCTGGACGTACGAGGACGGGCTGACGGCCGGGCGCCCGGCCGTCACCCGGCACTCCTTCGGCCGGGGCACGGCCTGGTACGTCTCGACCCGGCTGTCCGCCGCCGGCCTGGGCCCCGTCCTCGCGGCCGCGAGCGCCGACGCGGGGATCGATCCGCGCCCCGGACTCCCGCGGGACGTCGAGGTGGTGACCCGCACGGGCGCCACCGGCACGTTCGTGTTCGCCATCAACCACACGCCGGACGAGGTGAAGGTGCCGGCCCGGGGCGTCGAACTCCTCACCGGAGAGCGGGCGCCGGCCGGGGTCGCGGTGCCCGGCGGTGCGGTGCGCGTGGTCCGCCTCGACGAGGCGCCGTAGGCGTCCTCCCCAGAGCCCCGGCCGGGTCCATGGGGGAGCCCGGCGGGTCACGGCGGCGCCGCGGCGGCCTTCGCGCGGCGCCGCCCCACACCTCCCCCCGCCCACAGACAGCGACGTCGAAGGGACATCGACGATGCACGGCACCCCCGCAACCCCGGGCAGGCTCACCCGCAGAACGGCACTCACCGCGGCCCTGGGCGGCGCGGCCGCCCTCGCCCTGCCCGCCCCACGGGCCGCGGCGTCCGGCACCCTGGGCAACGGCGGCTTCGAGCAGGGCACGACCGGCTGGTCCCAGTACGGGACGAGCGGCGCCGCCTACGCCGAGGCGGGTGGCCGCTCCGGCGGCCGGCGCCTGGCCCACTGGGCGTCCTCGGCGTACCGGGTCGAGACCTACCAGTACCTCACCGGTCTGAGCAACGGCATGTACACCCTCACCGCCTGGGTCCGCTCCAGCGGTGGCCAGAACGAGGCGTACATAGGGCTCAGGACCGCGGCCGGCGAACAGCGCACCGACCTCCCCCCGACGCCGAACGGGGAGTGGCTCCGCCTGGTCACCTCCCTCGCGGTCACCGACGGCACGGCCACCGTCCGCCTGTACTCCGACGCGAACGCCGGCGACTGGGCCAACTTCGACGACATCACCCTCACACCGGGCGCCACGGGCCTGGCCGTCAGGGGCGCCGACATCTCGTCCCTGAAGAAGAACGAGGACATGGGCGCGACCTACCGGAACCCCTCGGGTGCCCGCGCCGACGCGATCGGGGTCCTCGCCTCCGCCGGCATGAACCACGCCCGGCTGCGCGTCTGGGTGGACCCGGCCGACGGCTACTGCGACAAGGCCCGCACGCTTGCCATGGCCAGGCGCGTCAAGGCCGCCGGCCTGAAACTCCTCGTCGACTTCCACTACTCCGACACCTGGACCGACCCGGGCGCGCAGACCGTCCCCGCCGCCTGGTCCGGCCACTCCTACGCCCGGCTCACGACCGACGTCCACGACCACACCTACGACGTCCTGAACGCGCTCAAGGCCCAGGGCACCCCCGCCGACATGGTCCAGATCGGCAACGAGCTCAACGCGGGCATGCTCTGGCCGACCGGTTCCACCTCCGACTGGGCACAGCTCGCGGGTCTGCTGACCGCCGGCGCGAACGCCGCCAAGGCGGTCTCCTCCGCCACCCGGGTCGCCCTGCACCTCGCCAACGGCGGCGACAACGCGCTCTACCGCACCTGGTTCGACAACGCCGTGTCGTACGGAGTCCCCTTCGACGTCATCGGCCTGTCCTTCTACGGCTACTGGCACGGCTCCCTGTCCGACCTCCAGGCCAACATGGACGACCTGGCCACCCGCTACGGCAGGGATCTCTACGTCGCCGAGACCGCGTACCCGTTCACGCTGGACGGCGACGACTCCTGGGAGAACGTGATCGACCTGGAGTCGGAGCTCGTTGCCGGCTACGCGGCGACCGGGGCGGGCCAGGCCGCCTGGTTCCGTGACCTGCTCAGCGTGGTCGAGGCCGTGCCGAACGGTCGTGGCCTCGGCGCCTTCTGGTGGGACGCCACCTGGACGGCGAGGGCGGGCAACGGCTGGGACCCGGCCGACCCGTCCAGCGGCAACGCCTGGGAGAACCAGGCCCTGTTCGACTTCGACGGCGTACCGACGGCAGCCCAGGCCTGGTTCCGGCACCGCTGAGCGCCGGCCCGGGGCCCGGACGGCGAGCCGGCCGGCGGTGTGCGGGCCGGTCTCGTCGGCGGGCGGGGCCCGCGAAGCGGTGGAACGGGACCGTGGGGGTGCAGCAGACTGATCCCGTGACGAATTCATCGGGTGATGAAGAGGTGGCCGCCGCGGTCACACTGGGGCTGCTGGCCGCCTGGGCCCTGCACGACCTCGAGGAACTGGCGACCGTGCCGGGCTGGTGGCGGCGCAACCTCCCCGCCCTGCGCGAGCGCTGTCCGGCCGTGCCGCAGGCAGTGTGGCGGCGGGCCGGGCCGGTGGACGGACGGGAGTTCGCGGTCGCGGTCGGCGCGATGGGCGCCGTCGTGGCCGCGGCGTCCGTCGCGGGACGGCTGACCGGGGGCCGCTCGGCCGTGTACCAGGGCGCGCTCAACGCCTTCGGCCTGCACGGCCTCGTCCACCTCGCCCAGGCGGCGCTGGTGCGCGGCTGCACGCCCGGGTCGGCCACCTCACCGCTGGTCGTCGTCCCCTTCACCCTGTGGGCCCGTCACCGGCTGCGCCGCGCCGGGGTCCTGCGCGCCACGCGCCCGCGCGACCTCGCCGCGGGCCTGGGTTTCGCGGCCGCGGCGACGGTCGCGGCGCACGGGGTGGCGCGGCGGCTGACGAAGGGCTGAGGAGCGGCGGGCGAACGACCGCCCAACGACGGGCGAGCGGCCGACGGGCGGCAGCCGGGGCTACTTCAGCGCGGCCGTCGTGATCGCGTCGAGCACCGGGTTGCGCGCCGCGCCCTTGGCGTCGGTGGCGTTGACCGAGTACACGAGGGTGCGCGAGAGGTCGCGGGTGCCGCCGATGAGCGCGCTGTAGCCGTAGCGCGAGCCGGACTTGCCCCAGAAGACCTGGCCGTCGGCCTCCGTGTACTCCAGCCCCGCGCTGCGGTGTGCCTCCGGCAGCCCCGGCGGGGTCGTGAACATCTCCTCCAACTGCGGCCCGGGCACGATCCGTCCCCGGAACAGCGAGGTGAGCAGCCGCTCCAGGTCGGCCGTCGTCGAGATCATGTCACCGGCCGCCCAGCGGTCCGCCTGGTTCCACTCGGTCACGTCGAGCATCCGCGTCGTTCCGTCCGGCTGCTCCACGGCCTGGTAACCCCGGTTGTGCGGGCCCCGGATGCGCGGGTCGGTGCCGGGGAAGTACGTGTGCCGCATCCCGGCCGGGCGCAGGACCAGGCGCGTGGCCTCGGCGGCGTAGGAACGCCCCGTCACCTTCTCGATCAGGAAGCCGAGGATCGTGTAGTTGATGTTCAGGTAGTGCTGCTGGTCGCCCGGGTCGAACTCCGGTCCCTTCGCGATCGCCGACGCCACGACCTCCCGCGGGGTCAGGGTGTCGAAGCGGTGCGCGTACTGCTCGGCGAAGTCGTCGCCCGGCCCGTCGCCCTCCGGAACGCCGCTGGTGTGGTTGAGCAGTTGACGCACGCTGATCGGTTTGTCGAAGGCCCCAGTGAACAGCTCGGGCAGGTAGCCCTGCACCGGCGCGTCCAGGTCGACGTCGCCCCGGGCCGCCAGCCGCAGGACGGTGGCGGCCGTGACGACCTTGGTGACCGAACCGGCCCGGAACCGGGCGTCCGGGTGGGCCGGCCGTCCGCCGGCCAGGTCGCGCACGCCCGCGCTGCCGTGCCAGTCGCCGTCGGTGTGCCCGACCCGGACGAGCGCGGCCGTGGCGTGTTCGCCCGGGACCGGGGCGAGGGCCGCGCGCAGCGCCTTCGCGTCCGGCACGTCCGGTTGGTGCGCGGCGGTGGCGGCGGCGGTGGCGGTGGCCGCGGTGGGAGCCGCGGACGCGGGGGCCGCCGTCAGCGGTCCGGCGGACAGCGCGAGCACCAGGCAGGCGGCGAGGACGGAGGAGGTACGGGCACGCATCGGCGGCTCCAGTTCCGTGAAGGGGTGGAACGTTCGATGATCATCTTTGTGTGCCCGGCCGGGCACCGGATCGTCGGCGAGGAGGGCCCGTACCCCGAACCGGGTCTCGGGGAACGGGGGAGCACGCTGCGGGACGGATGCGGGACGACCCCTACGGGCCCGGTGCCACCGAGCGCCCTACCGGGGGCGTCCGTCCCGCAGCGCGGTCAGGACCTCGATGCGGTTGGTGGTGACGGAGTCGACGCCCGAGGCGATCAGCCGGCGCATCGTGCGGCGGGTGTCCGGGGTCCACACCGACAGCAGGAGACCGTCGGCGTGGACACGGTCCGCCAGGGCCCGGTCCACCAGCCCGAACCGGTAGTTGAGCCACCGGGGTTTGACCGCCGCCAGCAGCGCGGGCCGGGGCGGTGCCGCCGTCGTCCAGGTCAGGGCGATCTCGGCGGCCGGGTCGGCGGCCCGCACGGCGAGCATGGCGGCGGCGCCCGCGGTGTAGTACACCCGGTCCCGCGCGCCGCACTCGCGGACCACGTCCACGATGCGCCGCACCGCCCGCTCGCCAGGCCCGCCCGGCAGGTCCAGCATCAGCCGGCTGCCGTCCGTGGCCGCCAGCGCCTCCGCCAGCGTCGGCACCCCGCCCGCCGTCAGTCCGCGCACCTCCTCGGCCGACAGCGAGCGCAGCGGCCGGTCGGGCCCCCACAGCCGCTTCAGCGTCTCGTCGTGCAGCAGCACCGGCACGCCGTCCCGGGTCAGGCGTACGTCGGTCTCGACCGCGTCCGCGCCGCGCTCCAGGGCGGAACGCAGCGACGCGAGCGTGTTCTCGCGGTGCCGGTAGGGGTCGCCGCGGTGGGCGACGGCGGTCAGGGCGCGCGGGGTGTCCATACGGGGCGGCAACTCTCAGGAGGCGAGCCAGGCGGCGGTGTACGTGTCGATCTCGTCGGCGATCCTGGCCTTGCCCGGCGCGTCGAGGAACGACGCCTCGACCGCGTCCTTCGCCAGTCCGGCGAGGCCGCGCTCGTCGAGGCCGAGGAGCCGGGCGGCGACGGCGTACTCGTTGTTGAGGTCGGTGCCGAACATCGGCGGGTCGTCGGAGTTGATCGTCACCAGGACGCCGGCGCGCACGAACTCCTTGACCGGGTGCTCGTCCAGGCTGCGCACCGCGCGGGTGGCGATGTTCGAGGTCGGGCACACCTCCAGCGGGATGCGCCGCTCGGCGAGGTGGGCCAGGAGCTCGGGGTCCCGGGCCGAGCTGGTGCCGTGTCCGATGCGCTCGGCGCGCAGGTCGGTCAGGGCGTCCCACACCGTCTGCGGTCCCGTGGTCTCACCGGCGTGCGGCACCGAGTGCAGGCCCGCGGCGATCGCCCGGTCGAAGTACGGCTTGAACTGCGGGCGCGCCACCCCGATCTCGGGCCCGCCGAGCCCGAAGGAGACCAGGCCCTCGGGGCGCAGCCGGTCGTCGGTGGCCAGCCGCGTCGTCTCCTCGGCGGACTCCAGACCGGCCTCGCCCGGAATGTCGAAGCACCAGCGCAGCACGGTCCCGAACTCGGCCTCGGCCGCCTTGCGGGCGTCCTCGATCGCGTCCATGAAGGCGCCCTCGTCGATGCCCCGCCGGGTGGAGGAGAACGGCGTGATGGTCAGCTCGGCGTACCGCACCTGCTGCCGGGCCATGTCCCGGGCCACCTCGTAGGTGAGCAGCCGGACGTCCTCCGGGGTGCGGATCAGGTCGACCACGGACAGGTACACGTCGATGAAGTGGGCGAAGTCCGTGAAGGTGAAGTAGTCGACCAGCGCCTCGGGGTCGGTGGGGACCTTGGAGTCGGGGTGGCGCGCGGCCAGTTCGGAGACGATGCGCGGGGAGGCGGAGCCGACGTGGTGGACGTGGAGTTCGGCCTTCGGCAGCCCGGCGATGAAGGCGTGCAGGTCGCGCGGGACGTCGGGGTCGACGAGGTGCTCGGTCAAGGGTTCCTCCCCGGGGCGGCGCCCGGGCCGCGCGAGGCGGCGGTGGGGCGCGGGTGATCGGCTGATCGGTGGTCCGGGGATCATCGTAGGCCGGTCGCACGCCCGGCGGTCCGGGACCGTAGCATGGCGGGCACGAACGACCCCGGGGGGACGAGAGATGACGGACGCGATACGGCCCGACGGGGACTCCGCCGACGGGCACGACCCCTGGGCGCCCCCGGAGAGCGGGCCGTCCCTGGACAAGGGTGCCGCGGCGGGACCGGAGCAGGAGCCGCCCCGGCCGCCCGCCTCCGACGGGCCGCCGCCCTGGCAGCCGCCGCCGGGCGTGCACGACCAGGCCACGGTCACCTCGATGCCGGGTGGCGGGTTCCCCGGCCCCGGGTCCGCGGTGCCGCCCCCGCCGGTCGCACCCGACGGCGCCGGTGCCCCCGGCGGATACGGCTACCCCGGGTACGGCCACGGCTACGGCTGGCCCGGCATGCCGATGGCCCCGCAGAACGGCATGGGCACCGCGTCGATGGTG
The DNA here is from genome assembly GCF_000721365.1 of Streptomyces sp. NRRL F-5650. Lineage (NCBI taxonomy): Bacteria > Bacillati > Actinomycetota > Actinomycetes > Kitasatosporales > Streptomycetaceae > Streptomyces > Streptomyces sp. NRRL F-5650. The sequence continues at coordinate 227,124 of NZ_JOGV01000011.1, forward strand.
CTGGGCATCCTGGCCTGCGCCCTGTTCTGCGTGTACGGCGTGGTCTCCCTGGTGCTCGGCGTCCTCGCCATCGTCTTCGGGGTCAAGGGCCGCAGGAAGGCGGAGCTGGGCCTGGCCAACAACCACGGGCAGGCGCAGGCCGGGTTCGTGATGGGCATCGTCGGCGTCGTCCTCGGCGTCGCCGTGATCGTGCTGATCGCCGTGGGCATCACGGCCGCGATCAACGACGACTCGTTCGACGACGATCCCTACTACGGTGCCGCACGGGCCGTGCCCGTCTCCGCACCGGTCTCCGTGCCCGTCTCCGCACCGGTCTCCGTGACGGCGGAAAGCTGAGGCCCTCCCCCCGGCCCTGCCTCTACGATGTCAGCCGCCAACGAGGGGAGATCAGTTCATGTCGTACTCCAATCCCGGACCCGGCGGGTACGGGCCGCCGCCGCAGCAGGGCCCGCCGCCCGCCGGGGGCTACGCCTACCCGCAGTCCGCGCCCGGGTACGGCTACCCGAACCAGGGCCCGTCCTATCCGGCCGCCCCGCCCGTGGGGCATCCGCAGGGCCCCGGCTACGGCATGCCGGTGCAGCCGAGCAACGGCATGGGAACCACGGGACTGGTCCTCGGCATCATCGGCGTGGTGTGCAGTCTGACCTTCCTGCTCTGGTTCTTCGGCGTGATCCTCGGCATCCTCGGGATCATCTTCGGGGCGATAGGCCGGGGGAAGGCCAACCGGGGCGAGGCCACCAACAAGGGCTCCGCGACCGCCGGTCTCGTGCTCGGCATCATCGCCACCGTGATCCTGCCGCTGCTCGGCTTCCTCGCCTTCGCGAGTCTGATGAGCATCGCCTGAGCCGGGCCGTACGGGCCGTACGGGGCCGTGCCGGAAACCCGGGCCGGGCCGTGCCCGAATGAGAGGGGGCGGCTTTCGGGCCGTCCCCCGGCCGCTCAGGAACTGCTCAGGAGCCTTTCAGCGGTCACTCACGCGCCGCTCGCGCGCAGCCGCTCGCGGGCGGCCATCAGCGCGAAACCCAGCAGGTTCGCTCCCCGCCAGCGCTCGGGGTCCGTCGCCGCCCCGTCGTCCGCGGCCAGACCGATGCCCCAGACCCGGTCCACGGGACTCGCCTCCACCAGCACCCTGTCGCCCGTGTTCAGCAGGTACGTCCGCAGGGCCGGGTCCGAGGCGAACTTGTGGACGCTGCCCTCCACCACGATCCCGAACCGCTCCCGCTCCCACACCGCCTCGTCGAAGCCGCGCACCAGCCGGCCCGCCTTCTTCGCCTGAGCGGGGTGTGCCGCGGCCAGCACCCGTCGCTCGGCCTCCGGGTCCCGGAAGAGCCGGGCCTTGCCGGCCATCATCCAGTGCTCGGCCGTCCGGTACTCCACCCCGGCCACCGTGAACGGCGACGGCCACCACTGGCTCAGACAGCTCGGCCCGACCCTGCCGTCCGGGAGCGGCCGGTGCCCCCAGAAGCACAGGTACTTGATCCGCTCGCCCGACCTGACCCGCGCCACCAGCGCTTCCCGGTCGCCGACGGCCTCCATGGTCACCCCCGCACTCCGCCCGGCCGCCGCACTCCGCTCGGCCCTCGTGATCTTCTCGTCGGCCCCCGTGATCTTCTCCATGCACGCGAGTGTGGCAGGCGCCACTGACACTCCGTCCGCCCTTTTCCGTGGCGACTCGACACCTGGTCGACAGATTCCGTCGCGTAACCAAATGGCAACAACGGAATCACTTGTTGACGACCTAGTGCTCTGTCAGGATCGGCACTCACATCGAGCCTGAGCCACACCGGCCCCCGTCATGGGGAGACCGAGGAGAGCCGACATGCACAACCCGGGCAACGCCACTGTGGACCGATTCCCGGCCCAGGACCGCTTCGCCGACGGGGCCCAGTACATCGCGGGCCGTCTCACCAAGGGCACCTCCGGACACACGCACACCGTCGTCGACCCGGCCACCGGCGAGGAGGTCCTGACCTACGAACTGGCCGGACCCGGTGACGTCGACGCCGCCGTCGCCGCCGCGCGGGAGGCATTCCCGGGCTGGGCCGGTGCCACCCCCGCCGAGCGCTCCGACGCCCTGCACCGGTTCGCCGCCGTCCTCGCCGAGCGCGCCGAGGACTTCGCCCGCGCGGAGTCCCTGCAGTGCGGCAAGCCGCTGAAGCTGACCCGGGAGTTCGACGTGCCGGGCACCGTCGACAACGCGGCCTTCTTCGCGGGCGCCGCCCGGCACCTGCAGGGACAGTCGGCGGGGGAGTACTCCGGCGACCACACGTCGTACGTGCGCCGCGAGCCGATCGGCGTCGTCGGGTCGGTCGCGCCCTGGAACTACCCGCTCCAGATGGCCGCCTGGAAGATCCTCCCGGCGATCGCCGCGGGCAACACCGTCGTGCTCAAGCCCGCAGAGATCACCCCGCTCACCTCCTTGATGTTCGCCCAGGCGGCGACCGAGGCCGGCATCCCGGACGGCGTGATCAACATCGTCAGCGGCACGGGACGGGAGGCAGGCGAGCACCTCGTGGCGCACCCCGACGTCGCCATGACCTCCTTCACCGGTTCCACCGCGGTCGGCAAGCGCGTCGCCGAGGTCGCCACCGCCACCGTCAAGCGCCTCCACCTGGAACTGGGCGGCAAGGCGCCCTTCCTCGTCTTCGACGACGCCGACCTCGACGCCGCCGTCAACGGCGCGGTCGCGGGCGCCCTCATCAACACCGGCCAGGACTGCACGGCCGCCACGCGCGCCTACGTGCAGCGGCCCCTGTACGAGGCGTTCGTCGAGCGGACTGCCGCGCTCATGGACACCGTCCGCGTCGGCGACCCCTTCGCCGACGGCACCGACCTCGGTCCGCTGGTCAGCCACGTCCAGCGGGACCGCGTCGCCGGGTTCGTCGACCGGGCCCGCTCCTACGCGCGCGTGGTGACCGGCGGCGAGGCACCCCAGGGCGACCTCAAGGACGGTGCCTACTACCGGCCCACCCTCGTCGCGGACGCCGCGCAGGACAGCGAGGCCGTCCAGTGCGAGATCTTCGGGCCGGTGCTGGTCGTGCTGCCCTTCGACACCGACGACGAGGGCATCCGGCTGGCCAACGACACGCCGTACGGGCTCGCCGCCTCCGCCTGGAGCCGGGACGTGTACCGGGCGAACCGCGCCACCCGCGAGATCAAGGCGGGCTGCGTGTGGATCAACGACCACATCCCGATCATCAGCGAGATGCCGCACGGCGGTTACCGGGCGTCCGGCTTCGGCAAGGACATGTCCGCCTACTCCTTCGAGGAGTACACGCAGGTCAAGCACGTCATGTTCGACAACACCGCGGTGGCGGCCAAGGACTGGCACCGCACCGTCTTCGGGGACCGGTAGTCACGACGAGAGGCCGCCGACCACGGCCGACCCACCCGAAAGGGCAACCACGCGCATGGAGCAGTACGAGCCCGACCGCCTGTCCCCGGCCCAAGTGGCCGCCGTGCGGCGCTCACTGAGAAGCGGCAGGGCCGCCCTCACCCGCCGTTCGCTGCTGCGCGCCTCCACGGGCGCCGCGCTCGCGGCCGGCGGCCTCGGCCTGCTGAGCGGCTGCGGCATCCCGGCGGCCGGCAGGACCGAGGGCGGCGTCTCGGCCGAGGACCGCTCCCAGGAGGAGAAGCAGGTCCGCTTCTCCAACTGGACCGAGTACATGGACGTCGACGAGAGCGGCAGGCGGCACCCCACGCTGGAGGCGTTCACCCGGCGCACCGGCGTCAAGGTCACCTACACCGAGGACATCAACGACAACAGCGAGTTCTTCGGCAAGATCCAGCCGCAGCTCGCCGCCGGCCAGGAGACCGGGCGGGACATCATCGTCCTCACCGACTGGCTGGCCGCCCGCCTGATCCGCCTCGGCTGGGTCCAGAAACTGGACCCGGCCAACCTGCCGCACGCCTTCGCCAACCTCTCGCCCCAGTTCCGCAGCCCGGACTGGGACCCGGGCCGCGCCTACTCCTACCCCTGGCAGGGCATCTCCGCCGTCATCGCCTACAACAAGAAGGCCCTGGACGGCATCGAGGTCAGGACGGTCTCCGACCTGCTCGACAACCCGAAGCTCAAGGGGCGGGTCGGGTTCCTCACCGAGATGCGCGACACCATGGGCATGATGCTGCTCGACATGGGCAAGGACCCGGCCCGCTTCGGCGACGACGACTACGACGCGGGGATCGACCGGCTCCAGAAGGGCGTCGACCGCGGCCAGATACGCCGCTTCACCGGCAACGACTACACGTCCGACCTCAGCAAGGGCGACCTCGCGGCCTGTCTGGCCTGGGCCGGTGACGTGGTCCAGCTCAGGGCCGACAACCCGGACGTCGGCTTCGTCATCCCGGACAGCGGCTACGTCACCTCCAGCGACAACCTGCTGATCCCCAACAAGGCACGGCACAAGACGAACGCCGAACGGCTCATCGACTACTACTACGAGCCGGGCCCGGCCGCTCAACTCGCCGCCTACATCAACTTCGTCTGCCCGGTCGACGGCGTGAAGGACGACCTGGCGAAGATCGACGAGGACGCGGCGAACAACCCGCTGATCATTCCCGACAAGGCCATGCAGGCCAAGTCGCACTCCTTCCGCTCCCTGAGTTCGAAGGAAGAGACGGCATACGAAGAGAAGTTCGCGAAGCTCACCGGGGCGTGACGACGATGACGACCAACACGACGAAGAACCAGACGGCCGCGACGGAGGGCGGCGGCGACGTCCGCCTCGCCGGCATCAGCAAGACCTACGGCTCCTTCACCGCCGTGCACCCGCTCGACCTGACCGTGCCCCAGGGCTCCTTCTTCGCCCTGCTCGGCGCCTCCGGCTGCGGCAAGACCACCACCCTGCGCATGATCGCCGGGCTGGAGGAGCCCACCGCGGGCACCGTCCACCTCGGCGACCAGGACGTGACCGCGCTGCCGCCCTACAAACGGCCGGTCAACACCGTCTTCCAGTCCTACGCGCTCTTCCCGCACCTCGACATCTACGAGAACGTCGCCTTCGGCCTGCGCCGGCGCGGCATCAAGAGCGTGAAGAAGCAGGTCGGGGAGATGCTCGACCTGGTGCAGCTCGGCGAGCAGGCGCGCAAGAAGCCCCACCAGCTCTCCGGCGGCCAGCAGCAGCGCGTCGCCGTCGCCCGCGCCCTGATCAACCACCCCAGGGTGCTGCTCCTCGACGAGCCCCTCGGCGCCCTCGACCTCAAGCTGCGCCGCCAGATGCAGCTTGAGCTCAAGCGCATCCAGACCGAGGTCGGCATCACCTTCGTGCACGTCACCCACGACCAGGAGGAGGCCATGACGATGGCCGACCGGGTCGCCGTGATGAACGCGGGCCGCGTCGAGCAACTGGGCGCCCCCGCCGACCTGTACGAGAACCCGCGCACCACCTTCGTCGCCAACTTCCTCGGCACCTCCAACCTCGTCGAGGCCGAGGTCGACACCCGCAGCGGCGACGACGTCGTCGTGAGGGCGGCCGGCGACAAGCTGGTGCTGCCCGGCGCCCGGTGTTCCGCGCCCGCGAAGGCGGGCGGCAAGATCCTGGTCGGGGTCCGCCCCGAGAAGATCGGCCTCACCCACGCGGACGACGCGGGCTCCGTGCCCGAGGGGCGCAACCGCGTCACCGGCACGATCAGCAGCACCAGTTTCATCGGCGTGTCCACCCAGTACGTCGTCGACTGCGCAGCCTGCCCGGAGTTCGAGGTCTACGCCCAGAACATCGACCGCGACCCCCGCCTCGTGCCCGGCGCCGAGGTCGTCCTGCACTGGAACCCGGCGCACACCTTCGGCCTCGACGCCGCCCAGTCCGTGCTCGCGGGGACGGCGGGCGACGCCGGTGCGGCCGAGGGCGAGGCCGCCTGATGTCCACCCTCACCGAGGCGCCGCCGCCCCTGGCCCCGGCCGCGCCCGAGCAGAAGCCCCCGCGCAAGCGCGGCCGCCGGACGCCGTACTGGCTGCTGCTGCCCGGCATCCTGTGGCTGGTCGTCTTCTTCGTGGCGCCGATGGTCTACCAGGCCTCCACCTCCGTGCAGACCGGCTCGCTGGAGGAGGGCTACAAGGTCACCTGGCACTTCGCCACCTACTGGGACGCGCTGTCCGCGTACTGGCCGCAGTTCCTGCGCTCGGTCGCCTACGCCGCCTCGGCGACCGTGCTGTGCCTGCTGCTCGGCTATCCGCTCGCCTACCTCATCGCCTTCCGCGCGGGACGCTGGCGCAACCTGATCATGATCCTGGTGATCGCGCCGTTCTTCACCAGCTTCCTGATCCGCACCCTGGCCTGGAAGACGATCCTCGCGGACGGCGGCCCGGTCGTCGGCGCCCTGAACACGCTGCACGTCCTGGACGTGACCAGTTGGCTCGGCTGGACCTCCGGCGACCGCGTGCTGGCGACCCCGCTCGCGGTGGTGTGCGGCCTGACGTACAACTTCCTGCCGTTCATGATCCTGCCGCTGTACACCTCCCTGGAGCGCATCGACGGCCGGCTGCACGAGGCGGCCGGTGACCTGTACGCGAAGCCGTCCACCGTCTTCCGCAAGGTCACCTTCCCGCTGTCGATGCCGGGCGTCGTCTCCGGCACCCTGCTGACCTTCATCCCGGCCACCGGCGACTACGTCAACGCCTCCCTGCTGGGGTCGGCGGACACCGGCATGATCGGCAACGTGATCCAGTCGCAGTTCCTCAGGGTCCTGGACTATCCGACGGCCGCCGCGCTCTCGTTCATCCTCATGGCCGCGATCCTCGCGATGGTCACCTTCTACATCCGCAAGTCCGGAACGGAGGACCTGGTTTAAATGGCCTTCGTCACCTCTCTCAAGAACTGGCTCAAACGCCATCTGGTCGTCATCGCGGGCCTGCTGACCCTCGCCTATCTCCTGCTGCCCAACGTCGTCGTCACGGTCTTCTCGTTCAACAAACCGAACGGACGCTTCAATTACACGTGGCAGCAGTTCTCCACGGACGCCTGGAAGGACCCGTGCGGCGTCGCCGGGCTGTGCGGCTCGCTCTCGCTCAGCCTCCAGATCGCCCTGTGGGCCACCCTCGGCGCCACCGCGCTCGGCACCGCGATCGCCTTCGCGCTGGTCCGCTACCGCTTCCGCGCGCGGGGTGCGATCAACTCGCTGATCTTCCTGCCGATGGCGATGCCCGAGGTCGTGATGGCCGCCTCGCTGCTCACCCTGTTTCTCAACATGGGTGCTCAGCTCGGCTTCTGGACCATCCTGATCGCCCACATCATGTTCTGCCTGAGCTTCGTCGTGACGGCCGTCAAGGCGCGCGTGATGTCGATGGACCCGCGCCTGGAGCAGGCGGCGCAGGACCTGTACGCCGGTCCCTTCCAGACCTTCGTCCGGGTCACCCTGCCCATCGCCGCCCCCGGCATCGCGGCCGGCGCGCTGCTCGCCTTCGCGCTGTCCTTCGACGATTTCATCATCACCAATTTCAACGCGGGCTCCACCGTCACCTTCCCCATGTTCGTGTGGGGCTCGGCCCAGCGCGGAACGCCCGTTCAGATCAATGTCGTCGGTACGGCCATGTTCGTCGTCGCCGTACTGTTCGTCCTGGCCTCCATGGCCGTCGGCAACCGCCGCAACCGCCGCAAGGCATGAGCGCGTCCGCAGTATTCGTAGGGAGTTGAAATCATGGCCCCTGGAGCCATGAGCCGCAGCAACGACTGGACGAAATCCCTCTCCGACGCCCAGCCGGTCCCGTACTGGCTGGACGACCCCGGCCGCCCCCGCGCCGAGGCCGCCCTCACCGGTGCCGAGACCTGCGACCTGCTGGTGGTCGGCGGGGGCTACAGCGGACTGTGGACCGCGCTGATCGCCAAGGAGCGCGAGCCGGACCGGGACGTGGTGCTGGTCGAGGGCCGCGAGGTGGGCTGGGCCGCCTCCGGCCGCAACGGCGGATTCTGCGCCGCCTCCCTCACCCACGGGCTGTCCAACGGCCTCGCCCGCTGGCCGCACGAGATCCACAGGCTGGAGGAGCTGGGCGCCCGCAACCTCGACGCGATCGAGGAGGCGGTCGCCCGGCACGGGATCGACTGCGACTTCGAGCGCACCGGCGAGATCGACGTGGCCACCGAGCCCTACCAGGCCCGGGAACTGGAGGACTGGTACCGCCGGATCCTTGCCGAGGGCCTCGCCGGGGGCATCGAGTACCTGGACGCCGACGCGGTGCGGGAACAGGTCGACTCGCCCACCTTCCGGGCCGGCCTGTGGGACCGGCGGGGCGTGGCGATGGTCGACCCCGCCAAGCTGGCCCGGGGCCTCAAGCTCGCCTGCCTCGCGCTCGGCGTCCGCCTCTACGAGCACACCCCCGCGCTCACCCTCCGGCCGTACGGCGCCGGCATGGCCGTGCGCACCCCCTACGGCGGGGTCCGCGCCCGCACGGTCGCGCTCGGCACCAACGTCTTCCCCAGCCTGGTCCGGCGGGTGCGCAGCTACACCGTCCCCGTCTACGACTACGCCCTGATGACCGAGCCGCTCTCCGACGCGCAGCTCGCCCGGGTCGGCTGGCGCAACCGGCAGGGCCTCGGCGACAGCGCCAACCAGTTCCACTACTTCCGCCTCTCCCGCGACAACCGGATCCTCTGGGGCGGTTACGACGCGGTCTACCCCTACGGCGGCCGGGTGCGCGCCGAGTACGACCACCGTCCCGAGACCTACGCCAAGCTCGCCGGGCACTTCTTCACCTGCTTCCCGCAGCTAGAGGGCGTCCGCTTCACCCACGCCTGGGGCGGCGCCATCGACACCTGCTCGCGCTTCTCGGCGTTCTTCGGCACCGCCCACCGGGGCAGGGTGGCCTACGCGGCCGGGTACACGGGCCTCGGCGTGGGTGCCACCCGGTTCGGCGCCGAGGTGATGCTCGACCTGCTGGCGGGGGAGCGCACCGAACGGACCGAGCTGGAGATGGTGCGCAGCAAGCCGCTGCCCTTCCCGCCCGAGCCCTTCGCCTGGACCGGCATCGCCCTCACCAAGTGGTCGCTGGCCCGCGCGGACGCCCGGGACGGCCGGCGCAACCTGTGGCTGCGGACGATGGACCGGCTGGGGCTCGGCTTCGACAGTTGAGCCGGGGCCGGCGGGCGGGCGTGTGAGCCGGTTCACTCCAACGGGTTGCGGCAACCCGCGTAATGCCGCCGGGAGACCTCCCTCTCCCTCATGACGCACCCCGCGTCGAGGAGTGAAAGGGAGGTTTCACATGCCTGGTGCGAAGACGGCGGTCGCGTGGCTGGCATCCGTCGCGCCGGACCCCGAGTCCTGCCGCCGGGACTGGGAGCGCGACCCCTCGGGTGTCGCGCTGCTGCCCGCGGGCAAGGCCTGGGACGTGCTCATCCTGCCGTCCAGGCTGGGCTATCCGACCCTGGACGTGCTCTCCCGTGTGCTGGATCAGCCCGGCCCGGTGCTCGCCGACTTCGGTGACGCGCGCACGGGCTTCTTCGTTCCCGCCGGCACCGCGGCCCGCTGGGTCGGCACCGGCGTCCGGACGGCCGGGCCCGGCACCTGGATCGTGGTGCCGTTCCCCGGCGGACCGCCGGCCGGCGGCACCCGCTGGCTGATTCCGCCGGACGGCAGCGGCACCCTCACCGATCCCGCGCTGCTGGAGCTGGCGATGCACGAGGCGGCGGCGGCCCTCGCGGTGGAGGAGGGGGAGAGGTGGCGGGAGTGAGGTGCGCGAGGGGTTGACAACGGAATTGGTCTGGACCAAATTGGGCGCGCTCCACCCTCCCCATCTCCCCCATGTCCGGAGGCACTTGTGGAACGCGCCAGCGCCAGACCTCTCACCCGTCGCCGCCTCGTCACACTGCTCACGGCCGCGGCCCTCGCCGCGTCCGGCCTGACCGCGCTCACGTCGGCCGCCCGTGCGGCCGACGCGGACCTCGCCCGCAACGGCGGCTTCGAGTCCGCGCTCGACGGCTGGACCTGTACGGCGGGCACCACCGTGACCTCGCCCGTGCACGGCGGCACGGCGGCCCTGAAGGCCACCCCGGCCGGGGCCGACAACGCCCGCTGCGCGCAGACGGTGTCCGTGAAGCCGGACTCCCAGTACACGCTCTCCGGCTACGTCCAGGGCACCTACGTCTACCTCGGCGCGAGCGGCACCGGCACCACCGACGTCTCCACCTGGGCCCAGTCCGCCCCCGACTGGCAGCGGCTGACGACCACCTTCCGCACCGGCCCGTCGACCACCAAGGTCACCATCTACACCCACGGCTGGTACGGCACGGGTGCCTACCACGCCGACGACATCTCCCTCACCGGCCCGGGCGGCGAGACGGGGCAGCCCCCGGCCGTCCCCGGCGGCCTGAAGACCGGCTCGGTGACCTCCTCCAGCGTCGCCCTGTCCTGGTCACCGGTGCCGGGCGCGACGGGCTACGCCGTCTACCGCGACGGCGCCAGGACCGGCACGGTCACCGGCACCTCGACCACCGTGACCGGCCTGACCCCCTCGACGGCGTACTCCTTCCAGGTCACCGCCCTCAACGACGCGGGCGAGTCGGCGCGTTCCGCCACGGTCACCGCGACCACCGCCCAGCGCCCGGACGACGGCGGCGGCTCCTCCGGCGGCCTCCCGGCCCACGCCCTGGTCGGCTACCTCCACGCCAGCTTCGCCAACGGCTCCGGCTACACCCGCATGGCCGACGTGCCCGACAGCTGGGACGTCATCGACCTGGCCTTCGGCGAGCCCACCTCGGTCACCTCCGGCGACATCCGCTTCGAGCGGTGCCCGGTCACCGAGTGCCCGAACGTGGAGAGCGACGCCGAGTTCAAGGCCGCGATCAAGGCCAAGCAGGCGGCCGGCAAGAAGGTGCTGATCTCCATCGGCGGCCAGAACGGCCAGGTGCAGCTCACCACCGCCGCCGCCCGCGACAAGTTCGTCTCCTCCGTCTCCGCGATCATCGACGAGTACGGCCTGGACGGCCTCGACATCGACTTCGAGGGCCACTCCCTCTCCCTGAACGCCGACGACACCGACTTCAAGAACCCGAAGACCCCCGTCGTCGTCAACCTCATCTCCGCCGTGAAGGCGCTCAAGGCCAAGTACGGCGCGGACTTCGTGCTGACCATGGCGCCCGAGACCTTCTTCGTCCAGCTCGGCTACCAGTACTACGGCACCGGCAAGTGGGGCGGCCAGGACCCGAGGGCGGGCGCCTACCTGCCGGTCATCCACGCCCTGCGCGACGACCTGACCCTGCTGCACGTCCAGGACTACAACTCCGGCCCGATCATGGGCCTCGACAACCAGTACCACTCCATGGGCGGCGCCGACTTCCACATCGCCATGACCGACATGCTGCTCACCGGCTTCCCGGTCGCGGGCGACGCCGGCAACGTCTTCCCGCCGCTGCGCCCGGACCAGGTCGCGATCGGCATGCCGGCCTCCACCCAGGCGGGCAACGGCCACGTCTCCCCGGCCGAGGTGACCAAGACCCTGAACTGCCTGACGAAGAAGACCGACTGCGGCTCGTACGCCACCCACGGCACCTGGCCCGCCCTGCGCGGCCTGATGACGTGGTCGATCAACTGGGACCGGTACGCGAACTGGGAGTTCCAGAAGAACTTCGACGCGTACTTCGGCTGACGCCCGGCGGGGTCCGGCGGACCGCCGACCGGACCCCGGCCAGCAGCACCGTCCCCAGGCACCAACTGGCCACCACGTCCAGCGGCCAGTGGTATCCCCGGCGCACCAGGCCGTAGGAGGTGCCCAGTACCAGCGCGGCGCAGAGCACGACCAGCGTCCGGCGCGCGGCGTGCGGGCGCAGGAGCGGGAGCAGCACCAGCGTCGCGGCGCCGTACGCGACGAGGGCCGTGGCGGTGTGGCCCGAGGGGTAGTAACCGACGGCGGGCGGCACGGCCGGGGTGCCGGGGCGGTCGGTCCACGCCTTGAGCGGGGCGACCAGCACCGGCACCAGGACCATCGCCAGCGCCCCGGCGAGCGGCGGCAGCCACCAGCGGACCACGCCCGCCGCACGCCCGCGCCACGCCGCCCACACCAGCGCCGCGGCGAGGACCGGCACCGCCACCTGCACGTTGCCCAGGTCGGACAGCAGCTCGGAGGCCCGGTCCGGGTGGACGAGCACCCCGCTCAGCCGCTCGTCCGCCCCGGCCAGCGGGCCGTCGGCGACGACCTGCCAGGTGACCAGGGCGAAGAGGAGCACACAGAGCCCGACGAGGGCGGGCAGGACGCGGGGGCGGGGGCGGGCGGAAACCGGCATGCGGCCCAGCTTCGCAGGCCGGCCGTCGCGTAGTCTCACCGCCCGTGACGACCATACGAACGGCACGGGACAGCCAGTGGGGAGAGGTCTTCTCCCGGCTGCGGACCATGACCCGGGAGGGCCGGTACGAGGAGGTCGAGGCCGAGGCGCGGGCCCTGGCCGCCCTCCCGCGACGCCCCTGGCGCAGGCGTCCGCCGCACTGGGAGGCCCGGGTGCTCGCCACCGGAACGGCCGTCATGCACGGCCGGACGGCCGAGGCACTGGACGAACTGGACGCGCTGATCGCGGAGCTGGAGCCGGTCGGCCTCAACTCGCAGATGCTGCGGCTGACCGCCCGCAGCAACCGTGTGGCGGCCCTGTCCGGGCTGCGGCGCCACGCCGAGGCGGAGACCGAGGCGCTCGCGGTCCTCGGCGAGCTGACCCGCATCGCCCACCGCGCCCCGGTGTCGGCGCTGGAGTTGAACACCCTGGGGCACCTGGCCGCCGTGCTGTGCGGGCTGGCCCGCCACGAGGAGGCGGAGGCCGTGGCCCGCGGCAACCTGCCCCGGGCCGGCGGACCCGCCGTCGCCGTCCTGCACACCACGCTGGCGCGCAGCCTGACCGGGCAGGGCCGGCACGAGGAGGCGCTGACCGAGCTGGGCCGGAGCCTGCCGCGGCCGCCCCGCCACGCCGCCGGGTACCTGGACCTGGTCGCCGCCGAGGCCCTGTACGCCCTGGGACGCCGCGCCGAGGCGGAGGACGCCGTACGGCGGTCGCTGGCCGCCTGCGAAAAGATGCTGCACCCGGCGCATCCGCGCACCGCCGAGGCCCGTGCCCTGCTCGCCCGTGTCACCGGGGGCGGGCAGGGCACGGGGTCCGGCGGAGAAGGAGTTCCGGGGGAGTGACACCGAAGGGCCGGCACAAGGGGGGGGAGTGTGCCGGCCCTTCGGTGAACCGCCGTCCCGGGTGCCGAGGCGGCCGTCCTGACCGGAACGCCGCGCGCCCCGGGGGGTTTGGGGCGGGCGACCGTCCGATCGGTGAGGAAGCCGGAACCCGTGGGCTCCGGTTGTGTGCGCGAGGCACGACCAGGTCGAAGCTGGGGAGGCCCCGTCCTGATGATCCGCCCACAGTCCCCTGTGGGCGGGTCCATCTCTCATCTGCGTAGAACCTACGGCAGGGGGTCGGCTCAGGACAGGCTCATCGGCGTCCTGCCATCCACCCCGCACACCTTCTTCACACGCTCTGCCGGTCGCCCCGCCAGGCGTGCGAAGCGCAGCTCAGATGCGCGTTCGATCCCTCGCGCACACGCTCGCCCCGGTCCTGGCGCGCCCTCGTTCAGATGCCGGCGAGGGCCTGCTCGATGATGTCGAGACCCTCGCCGAGCAGGTCGTCGCCGATCACCAGCGGGGGCAGGAAGCGCAGCACGTTGCCGTAGGTGCCACAGGTCAGCACCAGCAGGCCCGCCTGGTGGCAGGCCTTGGCGAGCGCGGCGGTGGCCTCGGGGGCCGGCTTCTTGGTGGCGCGGTCCTCGACCAGCTCGATCGCGATCATCGCGCCGCGGCCCCGGATGTCACCGATCACGTCGAACTTTTCCGCCATGGCGGACAGGCGGGACTTCATGACCGCCTCGATGTTCCGCGCCCGGGCGTTGAGGTCCAGCTCCCTCATCGTCTCGATGGCGCCGAGCGCACCCGCGCAGGCCACCGGGTTGCCGCCGTACGTGCCGCCGAGGCCGCCGGAGTGCGCGGCGTCCATGATCTCGGCGCGGCCGGTGACGGCGGACAGCGGGAGGCCGCCCGCGATGCCCTTGGCCGTCGTGATCAGGTCCGGGACGATGCCCTCGTCCTCGCAGGCGAACCACTGGCCGGTACGGCAGAAGCCGGACTGGATCTCGTCCGCGACGAAGACGATGCCGTGGTCCGAGGCGAACGAGCGGATCGCGGGCAGGAAGCCCTTGGCCGGCTCGATGAAGCCGCCCTCGCCGAGCACCGGCTCGATGACGATCGCGGCCACGTTCTCCGCGCCGACCTGCTTGGTGATCTGGTCGATCGCCTGGGCGGCGGCCTCCGGACCGGCGTTCTCGGCGCCGGTCGGCCAGCGGTAGCCGTAGGCGACCGGCACCCGGTACACCTCCGGCGCGAACGGGCCGAAGCCGTGCTTGTACGGCATGTTCTTCGCGGTCAGCGCCATCGTCAGGTTCGTCCGGCCGTGGTACCCGTGGTCGAAGACCACCACGGCCTGCCGCCCGGTGTACGCCCGCGCGATCTTGACCGCGTTCTCCACGGCCTCGGCGCCGCTGTTGAACAGCGCCGACTTCTTCGCGTGGTCGCCCGGCGTCAGCTCGGCCAGCGCCTCGGCGACGGCGACGTAGCCCTCGTACGGCGTGACCATGAAGCAGGTGTGGGTGAAGTCGGCGAGCTGCGCGGACGCCTTGCGCACGACGGCCTCGGCGGAGGCGCCGACGGAGGTCACCGCGATGCCGGAACCGAAGTCGATCAGGCGGTTGCCGTCGACGTCCTCGATGACGCCGCCGCCGGCCCGGGCCACGAAGACCGGCAGCGTGGATCCCACACCCTGCGCGACCACGGCCGTACGGCGGGCCTGCAGCTCCTGCGACTTCGGGCCGGGGATGGCGGTGACGACGCGGCGCTCCTGCGGAAGTGCGGTCATGAGGGCTCCTGGGGATCTTGCGGACGAACGCTTGCCTTCTGTTCTCGCAGGCTAGGACCGGCGGTGGGGGGTGGGCATGCTCCATGTGGGCGTTGTCCGGACGGCCCCTTGTCCGCCGTGGACAGGTGGCCGGAACCGGCGGCACGGGGACACGTCGGGACGGGCCCGGCCGCGTAAGCGGTGAACTCCCCTTGCGAGGGCGTTAGATTGGCTCGCTGATGGTGGACGGAGCGGCTGGTCAGGGGGCAAGGGCGATGGACGGCGACGGGACGCGGGACGCGCGGGGCACGCATGCGAATCCGGTACCGCGCCCGGCGGGGCCTCCCGAGGTGCCCCCCGCGCCGCCCCCGGTACCGCCCGCCGTGCCGCCCCGGCCGGCCGGCGTGCCGGGCGCGCCCGCCGTGCCCGAGCACACCCCCCGGGCCGGGTCCGCCGTCGCCACCTGGCTCGACACCGAGCGGCCGGCCGCCCGTCCCGGGATCTGGCGGTTCGGATACCGGCCCCCCAAGGAGGCTCCGCAGCGGGTCGCCCCCGTGACCGTCGTCGGCATGCTGGTGCCGCTCGGCCTGGCGATGCTGGTCTGGTCGCTGTGGCAGCGCGGGGTCACCTCCTACCAGTACGCCCTCCTGCGCCTGTTCACGCCGGACGACTGGTGGTGGGGCGGCACGCTCGCCTCGCCCAAGGTGTTCGAGGGGCGGAACGTGCCGGCCCCGGGGGCGGAGGCCCTGGTGATCTACGAGGGCCTCGCCTTCGCCGCGCTCGTGCTGCTGGTGGCCGTGCTCGGTAGCTGGCGCGCCGTCGTCAGCCACTACGTGACCCGCAGGCCCCAGCCCGCCCGCGCCCTGATCGCGGGCCTTCTCGCCCTCCTGGTCCTGAGCTTCGTCTTCCCCGACGCCTTCCCGGTCGTCGGATGGTCCCCGGTGCCGGTCGTCGACCCCCTCCTCTCCTTCACGGTGCTCGTCTCCGACGGCTACGACCTGATGGCGTCCCGCCTGTACACGGACACCCTGTACGCGGTCGTCACCCTGCTCGTGCTGTGGCCCTTCGCCCGCCTCGGCGGCTGGCTGCCGTACGCGCGCGGCCTGCTCGCCGCCCGCCGGGCCGTCCCCGCCGCCGTCGCCCCGGCCGCCCGCCCCCGCTCGCAGTGGCCCGCGCTGCGGGACGCCGGACAGCACGAGGCCGCCGACCTGCTCACCGGCGAGGTCGCCCGCGGCGGCGTGAACGACGTCGACTGCGCCCGGGTCGAGAACGCCTTCTCCGCCGCCCTGCGCGGCGGCACACCGGACACGTTCCGTGACACCGTGCTGCGCCGGGGCGGTGCGGCCTGGGCCCACCCGTCGGGTGCCCGGGACCTGCGCCGCCGGACCGCCCGCCACGACCTGCTGACCGGGCAGGTGCGCATCGGCCGCTGGGCGGCCGTCGAGCAGACCCCCCCGCCCTACCGGGACGCCGGGGCAGCCCTCGACCCGGGGGTGCTCGGCACCTCGCTGCTGGCGGTGGGCCCTCCCGGGTCCGGCAAGACCCGCGGCCTCGTCGAGCCGGTGACCGAGGCGCTCGCGCTGCAGGCGCTCACCGGGACCTGCGCCGTCGTCGCCGTGTCCGCCCCGGGGTCCCCCGTGTGCGACGACGACGCGTTCGACGTGATCGTCCGCATCGGTGACCGCTCCTCGGTGCACGACCTGGACCCGTACGCCGAGTCCGACGATCCCGACGACGCGGCCGCGATCCTCGCCGAAGCCCTGGTGGGCGACCTCGACACGGTCGGAGCCCAGGGCGCCGTCACGGCCCTGGCGCAGTTGCTGGGCCCCTTCCGCGCGGTGCACGGACGCTTCCCCTCCCTGCCGGAGCTGCACGCGCTGCTGGAGGGCGAGGAGTCCGCGCTGTCGCGGCTGGGGGAGGCGCTCGCGGCGAGCGGGAACGACGTCATGCGCCGCGAACTCGACGCCCGCGTCCGGCAGACCGGCGCCCCGGGCGACGCGGGCCGGGCCCTGGCGGACCGGCTGGCCCTGCTGAACCGGCCGGTGTTCGCCGACTTCTTCGGCGGCCGCGGGAAGGCCCGGCCGTTCTCCCTGCGGGCGGTCGCCCACCATCCGCTGCGGGTCCGGATCGACGTCCCCGAGCGCGGGCACGACGAGGCCTCCCGGCTGATCACCCGGCTGATCCTCGCGCAGTTCCACGCGGTCGTCAGGGAGGGCCGCCGGGAGCACTTCGTCGGCCTGGTCCTGGACGACGCGACGGGCGCCGTCACGCCGCAGTCCGTGCGCCGCATCCAGCGACTGCGCTCGCAGAACGCGGGCGTGCTGCTCGCCCTGCGGACCGTGGGCGACGTACCGGAGGCGCTGCACGGTCCGCTGTACGGCGCCGTGGGCTGCCGCATGGCCTTCTGCGGCGTCTCCACCTGGGACGGCAGCCGGTTCGCGCAGTCCTGGGGCACCGAGTGGGTGGAGACGACCGAGGTCGCCAAGCACACGGTCTTCGCCGACCAGCCGATGACGAGGTTCTTCCACGCCGTGCGCAAGCTGGTGACGGGCAAGGCGGTGACGACGGACGCCGTGACCGTCCGCCAGGTCGAGCGGGAACGCTGGTCGGCCTCCGAACTGGCGCATGCCGTGCCGGCCGGGCACGCCGTGCTGTCGCTGACCAGCGTCAAGGGGGAGCACGCACCGCCGCTGCTGGTGAATCTGCGCGGGTGAGCCCTCGGGGCCTTGGGGGAACCCCGGGCTCGGACGCCACCGGCCCCGGGCATTCGGGGGCCCGGGACCGTACAGTGAGGCAGAATCGACACGTGCCGTTCATACGCGGCGGCCAAAAGATCACAGCGACTGCCCACCGACTCCCCACCGACCCCCGCAACCGGCCGCACACCCCCGGCCCCACCTCTGACGCAGACCCGAAGGCCAAGGCACCCATGCCCCCGACGCTCGCCTCGCTCGTCCACCACTCGGCGCTCAAGCTGGCCGTGCGCGCCGGCGAGGACCGCCTCGACGTGCCGGTGCGCTGGGCCCACGTGAGCGAACTCGCCGACCCCGTGCCCTACATGGAGGGCGGCGAACTCCTGCTCATCACCGCCCTCAAGCTGGACGCCGAGGACCCCGAGGCGATGCGCCGGTACGTGAAACGGCTGGTGGAGGCCGGAGTGGTGGGCCTCGGGTTCGCCGTCGGCGTCAACTACGACGACATCCCCCGGGCCCTGGTGGAAGCCGCCCGCGAGGAGGGACTGCCGCTCCTGGAGGTGCCGCGCCGCACCCCCTTCCTCGCGATCAGCAAGGCCGTGTCCGCCGCGATCGCCGCGGACCAGTACCGCGCGGTCACCGCGGGCTTCGCCGCCCAGCGCGAGCTGACCCGGCGGACCCTGACCGACGGCCCGGAGGGCCTGCTGGCCGCCCTCGCCGCGCAGGTCGACGGCTGGGCGGCGCTGTACGACGCCTCGGGCGCCGTCGTCGCCAGCGCGCCGGAGTGGGCGGGCCGCAGGGCCGCGCGGCTCACCGCGGACGTGCAACGGCTGCGCGAGCGCCCGGCGCCGGCCTCCTCGGTGGTCGCCGGGGCCGGGAGCCCCGACCATCCCGAGAACGCCGACCGGGTCGAGCTGCACACCCTGGGCACCTCCCGCCGCCCCCGCTCCGCGCTCGCCGTCGGCACGGCCGCCGCCCCCGGCACCGCCGAGCGGTACGCCGTCCACTCCGCCATCGCGCTGCTGACCCTCACCACGGAACGCTCTCGCTCCCTGCACGAGGCCGCGCTGCGCATCGACGCAGCCGTCCTGCGCATGCTGCTGGCCGGCGAACCCGACCACGCGCGCACGGTCGCCGGGGACCTGTACGGCGGTCTGCTGGACGCGCCGTTCCGGATCGTCGTCGCCGAGTCGGCGGCGGCCAGGGCGCGCACCTCCACGGGAGCACGGGCCGACGACCCGGGCGGTGTGGCCGGTGACGCCCTCGCCGCCCTCACCGAGGCCGTGGAATCCGCGGCGGCCCACGCCGGCGAGGCGGTGCTGGTCGTCCCCGAGGGCGAACGCCTGGTGATGCTGGCCACCGACGGGGGTGCGGCCGTCGCCGCCTGCGCCGAGTACGCCTCGGCCCTGGAAGCCGCCCGCCCGGCCTCCGAGCCCCTCGCGGGAGGCGACGAGGAGAGCCTGGTCGTCGGCCTGTCGGCACCGTCCGGGCCCATCGCCGCGTCCGCCGCCTACACACAGGCCGAACAGGCCCTCTCGGTGGCCCGCCGGCGCGGCCGGGTCTGCGTGGAGCACGAGCACCTGGCGGCCGGGTCCGTCCTGCCGCTCCTCGCGGACGACGCCGTACGCGCCTTCGCCGACGGTCTCCTGCGCGCGCTGCGCGACCACGACGCCACCGGCCGCGGCGACCTGGTGGCCTCCCTGCGCGCCTGGCTCTCCCGCCACGGCCAGTGGGACGCCGCCGCCGCAGACCTCGGCGTCCACCGCCACACCCTGCGCTACCGGATGCGCCGCGTGGAGGAGATCCTCGGCCGCTCCCTTGACGACCCGGACGTCCGCATGGAGCTGTGGCTGGCCCTCAAGGCAACGGCACCCGAATAGCCCGTCCGGGCACGGCCGTCCGGCGCGGCCGCACAGGGCGCGGCTGTCCGGTGTGGTCGTTCCGGGTGCGGCTGTCTGGTGCGGTCGTCTGGCGTGGCTGTCCGGTGGGGCTGTCTGGCGCGGTCGTTCCGGGTGCGGTCGTCTGGCGTGGCTGTCTGGTGTGGTCGTTCCGGGTGCGGCTGTCTGGTGTGGTCGTCTGGCGTGGCTGTCCGGTGCGGCTTTCCGGGGCGGTTGCCCGGCGCGGTCGGCCGGCGGCGTTGCCCGGCGCTTGCGTCCGGCACGGCTGCCCCGGGCGGTCGTCCGGCGTTTGTGGCCACCGCGTCGAACAGGCCACCCCCACCACTACACCCCGGACAAACACCCCCCGCCCCGCCCCGCCCTACCGTGGACGCGCACGCGCAATCACCAGCACACGACCCCCAACGCGGAAGGGCCGGGACTCGACAATGACTTCCACCCACGCCTTCTGGCTCGCCGGCCGCCAGGCCACCGGCGAGACCGGCTTCGACGTCACCTCCCCCTGGGACGGCACCACCGTCGGCACGGTGAGCGTCCCCACCGACGCCCAGGTCGAAGAGGCCGTGGCCGCCGCGTACGCCGTCCGCGAGGACTTCGCCGCGACCCCCGCCCACACCCGCGCCGCCGCCCTCGACCACGTCGGCCGCCGCCTGACGGAGCGCGCCGAGGAGATCGCCCGCCTGATCTCCGCCGAGAACGGCAAGCCCGTCAAGTGGGCGCGCGGCGAGGTCGGCCGCGCCGTCTCGGTGTTCCGCTTCGCCGCGGAGGAGGCCCGCCGCTTCAACGGCGGCGAGGCCCAGCGCCTGGACACGGACGCCGGCGGCCAGGGCCGCCTCGCCCTCACCCGCCGCTTCCCCAAGGGCGTCGTCCTCGGTATCGCGCCCTTCAACTTCCCCCTCAACCTGTGCGCCCACAAGATCGCCCCCGCGATCGCGGCCGGTGCCCCCATCATCCTGAAGCCCGCCCCCGCCACCCCTCTCTCCGGCCTGGTCCTCGGTGAACTCCTCGCCGAGACCGAGCTGCCCGCCGGCTCCTGGAGCGTCCTTCCGGTGCCCAACGACCGCATGCCCGCCCTCGTCCAGGACGAGCGCCTCCCGGTCATCTCCTTCACCGGCTCGGAGACCGTCGGCTACGCGATCATGGACTCGGTGCCCCGCAAGCACTGCACCCTCGAACTGGGCGGCAACGGCGCGGCGGTCGTCCTCGGGGACTGGGCGAGCGACGAGGACCTGACGTGGGCCGCGTCCCGCATCGCGACCTTCTCCAACTACCAGGGCGGCCAGTCCTGCATCTCCGTGCAGCGCGTCATCGCCGACGCCGCCGTCTACGACCGCCTGCTGCCCCGCATCGTCGCCGCCGTCGAGGCCCAGGTCACCGGCGACCCGAACGACGACGCGACGGACGTCGGCCCGCTGGTGAGCGAGGCCGCCGCCGAGCGCGTGGAATCCTGGGTCGAGGAGGCCGTCGCAGCGGGTGCGAAGCTCCTCACCGGCGGCAAGCGCGACGGAGCCGCCTACGCCCCGACCGTCCTCACCGACCTGCCCGCCGACACCACCCTCGCCCGCGAGGAGGTCTTCGGCCCGGTCCTCAGCGTGCAGAAGGTGACCGGCGAGGCCGAGGCGTTCGCCGCCGTCAACGACTCCAAGTACGGCCTCCAGGCGGGCGTGTTCACCCACGACCTCCAGGCCGCCTTCCGTGCCCACCGAGCCCTGGAGGTCGGCGGCGTCGTGATCGGCGACGTCCCCTCCTACCGCGCCGACCAGATGCCGTACGGCGGCGCCAAGCAGTCCGGCGTCGGCCGCGAGGGCGTGCGGTTCGCGATGGACGACTACACCTACGAGCGGGTGCTGGTCCTCACGGGGCTGGCACTCTGACGTCCGGCGTCCGGTCCCGTCCGGCGTCGGGATGACTGCGCGGGCATGCCGTACGAAACGGGCGGCGGCCGGGGGTTCGTATGTCGGCCGCCGGTCGCACCGGGTCCAGTGTGTTTCCTGCGCAGAGCTCGACCACGCGGCCGGGCGGGCGGTGCCGCCGAAGAAGACCAAGGACCACGAGATCGACGACAGGGGCGACGTACGGGGCTGACCGCCGACGGCCCGTCCGGCGGCCTGGAGAGCATGGGCCACCCCACGATCGCGGCCCATTCCGACCAGGTGACCGGCAGGACCACGCACGTTCGACGACAAGTCCGGCCGCTTCATGGCCGAGGAGGTGCGGGGCAAGCCGGAGGCCGAGGGACTGGAGCGCCGGCTGTCCGGCGTGGCCCAGCGGCTCGGCAGGCAGACGCGTCGGCGCATCAACCACCAGATCGTGAAGCACTCCTGACAGGGCCCCGGAGCCGGTGCCGGCGGGCCGCGAGTCGGGAGCCCGGTACCGGTGACCACCGGTGCCGGGCCCCCGTCCCCGTGCCGGACTCCTCCGGACCCTCAGCCGGAGAAGCCGACGTGCGCGAGCCGCAGTGAGCCGCGCAGCCTGATGCGGAGGTCGTGGACGCCCCCGGCGGTGAAGGCACAGGTCAGCTCCACGTAGTCGTACGGACCCGCGGTCGGCGCGGCCGGTGACAGGGCCGCCGTCCACGGGCCGTCGCCGAGGGCCAGCTCGACCGTGCCCTCGCCCGCCACCGACACCGTCACCCCGGTCGTAGCGGCGCCGAAGTCGCAGGCGCGGTAGAGCAGTTCACCCGTGCCACCGCCAACCGGCGTCACCGCGTCGCCCGTCGTCCTCGTCCGGTCGACGATCTCCGTGCCGCTCTGCTCGTCGAAGTCGGCTGCGTCCAGGCCGCGTTCGCGGACCGGGCGGGGTGCCGCGGGCTCGCCGTCGACCGTGACGGTCGTCGACAGGCGCACGTCCTCGCTCGACGCGCCCACCAGCAGGGCGTACGGGCCCGGCTCCAGCCGCCACCGGCCCCGCGCCACGTCCCAGAACGCGAGGGCGGACAGCAAGACCTCGAAGGAGACCCGGGCCGACGCGCCGGGCGCGAGGGACAGCCGGCGGTGGGCCAGCAGTTCGCGGCGCGGACGCGGTACCGACGGGGACTCGGCGCGGGCGTAGAGCTGGGCCACCTCGTCGGCGGCCACCTCCCCGGTGTTGGTGACCGTGAAGGACACCGAGACCGCTTCCTCCCCCACCCGCGCCGTCAGGTCCGCGTACCCGAAGGACGTGTAGGACAGGCCGTGCCCGAACGGGAACAGCGGCGTCCCCTCGAAGTACAGGTAGGTCTGCCGGCCGCCGATCACGTCGTAGTCGAGGAGAGCGGGCAGGTCGGCGTCGTCGGCGTACCAGGTCTGCGGGAGCCGGCCCGCCGGGGAGACGTCCCCGGCGAGGACCCGGGCCAGCGCCGTCCCGGCCGCCTGCCCCCCGTGCGCGGTCCACAGCACCGCCGGGAGCGCCTCGGCGTCGACCGCGTACGGGTAGGCCGACACCAGCGCGAGCACGGTCGCCGGGTTGGCGGCGCGGGCCGCGCGCAGCAGCCGCTCCTGGTGGGCGGGCAGGCGCAGCGTCGTCCGGTCCTCGGTCTCGCGGCCGTTGATGTGCGGGTCGTTGCCCGCGACCACCACGACCACGTCCGCCCCGGCCGCCGCCCGCGTCACCGCCTCCTCGCCGCGCTCGGCGACGACCAGTTCGAAGACCTCGCCGTCCGTGTCGTCCTCCTCGGCAACCTTCACGCCGTCGGCGGCGACCTGGACGAGGCGGCCCGTACCCGTGTGCCTCAGGAGGTGACCGTCGCCGTGGGGTTCCAGCCGGAACGTCTCCTGCACGACCCAGCCGCCGGGCTGGTCGGCGGAGGCGCGCAGGAAGCCGTCCTCGGCGACGGACAGGTAGCGGCCGTCGGGTGCGCGCAGGGTGAGCACGCCCTCGCCCCAGTCGACGAGCGCCAGTTCGGTGCCGGCCGCGTCGGTGGTCAGGGGCGGCAGGTCGGTGCGGCCGGCGAGCAGGGCCGGGTCGAGGGCGGCCTCCGTGCCGCGCCCCTCGGCGGGGGCGTCGCCCGACGGCACGACGTGCAGGAACGTGCCGTCGGCCGTGCGGAGCCTGACCCGGTCCACGCCCTCCGCGAAGCTCACGCGGTCGGCGCCGAACCGCTCGTACAGGCCCTCCAGCGGGGTCGAGCGGTGGATGAGCGTGCCGCTGTACCAGTCGAGCTTGCACTCGTCGGCGAGCAGCCCGACGACGGCGACGCGGGTGTCGGAGGCCAGGGGCAGGAGGCCGTCGTTCTTGAGCAGGACCACCGCCTGCTCGGCCGCCTCCCGCGCCAGCGCCCGGTGTTCCGGCGTGTCGAAGTCCCGTACGTCCGCGTGCGGGTCGTGCCCCGGGTCGAACTCGCCGAGCCGGAAACGGACCGACAACTGCCGCCGCACGGCCGCGTCCACGTCCGCCTCCGTCAGCAGGCCCCGCTCCAGGGCGCCCCGGACCCGCGCCACGATCTTCGAGGGGTCCGTGCCGTGGTCGGTGAAGCTGTCCACTCCGGCCCGCAGCGCGGCGGCGGTGGCCTCCTCGTGGGTGTCGAAGTAGTGCTCGGAGTCGACCAGGTTGGAGGGGGCGCCGGCGTCGGAGCAGACCAGGAGGTCCTCCTCGGTCCAGGTGCGCAGGTGGCGGCCGAGGTCGGGGGAGAGGTGGTTGGGGCGGCCGTTGACCAGGTTGTAGGCCGGCATCACCCCGGCCACCGCGCCCGCCTCGACGGTCGCGCGGAAGGCCCGCAGGTCGTACTCGTGCAGCACGCGCGGGCGGACCGAGGACGAGGAGGTGTCCCGGGCGGTCTCGTTGTTGTGGGCGAGCCAGTGCTTGAGGACCGGAGCGGTGCGCCAGTACGTCGGGTGGTCGCCGCGCAGACCCCGGGTGTAGGCCGTGGCGATGGCAGAGGTCAGCTTCGGGTCCTCCGAGTAGCCTTCCTCGTTGCGGCCCCACAGGGGGTGGCGCAGCAGGTTCACGGTCGGCGACCAGACGTTGAGGCCGACGCGTTCGTCCCGCGCGCGCATCGCCCGGGCCTCCTTGGACACCGCCTCGCCGACCCGGTGCACGAGGTCCTCGTTCCAGGTGGCGCCGAGCCCCACGGCCTGCGGGAACACGGTCGCCGGGCCCATCCAGGCCACACCGTGCAGCGCTTCCTGGCCGGTGCGGAAGGCGGCGATGCCCAGACGCTCGACCGCGGGCGCGAACTGGTGCAGGAAGGCGGTTTTCTCGTCGAGCGTGAGCCGCGACATCAGATCGTCGACGCGCTTCGCGAACGGCAGTTGCGGATCACGGAACGGCGGCGTGGGTGCGGTCACGAGGTGGTCCCCTTGCGGATGGTGCGGGTAGGACGTCGAAGCGCTTCGATGCTCTGTGCACCCCAGGGTGGGTGTCAAGACGCTGCGGCGGATTGCGCCTCGGCCGGTGCCACTTCGCCTCGGGCACTCGCCGTGGAAAAGGGAGTGTGGTCAAGACCTTTCCCGGGGGTGCCGAACAGGAATATTGGAAACGGCTCTTGTGCCCCCCGGGGGGTTAACTTAACCTCGCTGCAACATCGAAGCGCTTCGACACGAACTGGTCCCAGTTCCCTCAAAGACACCGCACCCGACGGCCGCCGCCGGGTGTCCCGGTGCGCCACGAAGGCACGAAGGGTTGACGCACATGACGCCGAACGCCGCCTCCGGTCCCAGCCGGAGAAGTTTTCTCGCCTCCACCGCGGTGGCCACCGCAGCGGTGGCGGGAGGCCTGCCCCTGCTCTCCGCCTGCGGCGGATCCGACGGGGGCTCGCGCGACGGCACCACGTCGGGCAAGGACGCCAAGAAGATCCTTCCCGCCTACGTGGCGAGCAACGTGGTCACCCCCGACATCCCCAGCAAGAACGGTTCCGCGGTCGGCTTCACCGGCAAGCTCGACCTGGCGGGCCTGAAGACCTCGGTGCCCAAGAAGCTCGGCAAGGGCGGCAGGGTCACCGTCATGTCGCCGTTCTGGGGGTCGCCGCCCAAGGAGGACAACGCCTACTACCGGGCGATGAACGACCTCATCGGCGTCGACGTGGTCTGGCAGAACCAGGACGGCAACACCTACGACCAGAAGCTCGGCGCCGTCCTCGCCTCCAGCGAGGTGCCCGACGTGGTGGTCGTGCCCGGCTGGAACATGACCGGCAAGATCCCCAGCGCCATCATCGGCAAGTTCGCCGACCTCGGCCCCTACCTCTCCGGCGACGCGGTCAAGGAGTACCCGAACCTCGCCGCGATCCCCACCGACGCCTGGCAGCGCTCCATCTTCGGCGGCAAGCTGCGCGGCCTGCCGCTGCCGTCCTCGTACGTCCCCGCCATCGTGCCGTTCTACCGCCAGGACATCTTCGAGAAGGAGGGCTACGAGGTCCCCCGCTCCTGCGACGAGTTCATGGCACTGGCCAAGGACGCCACCAACGCCAAGGCCAAGCGCTGGGCCTGCCTGGACATGAAGTGGACCGCCTTCAACGCCTTCGGCGTGCTCTCCGGCAACGAGAAGTCGCTCGGCTGGAACGAGGTCGACGGCAAGCTGGTCTACCGCATCGAGACCGACGAGTACCTCGAGGCCCTGGAGTGGACGCGCAAGCTGTTCGCCGCCGGGGTCGTGCACCCCGACGCCAAGCTGGGCAAGTCCAACGCCGCCGACCCCGGACCGAAGTTCGCCGCCGGGGAGTTCCTGATCTACAACCAGGACATGTCGCAGTGGTGGAGCCGCACCGCCGAACAGGCCGTCCAGAACCCGGAGTTCAAGATCTGGGGCATGGACATCTTCGGCCACGACGGCGGCACCCCCGCACTGTGGGCGCAGAACCCGGCGAGCATCTTCGCCTTCGTCAACAAGAAGGCGTCCGAGGCCGTGATCCGTGACGTGCTGGCCGTCGCCAACGTCACCGCCGCGCCGTACGGCACCAAGGAGTACATGGCCACCAACTACGGCGTGGAGGGCACCCACTACACGGTCAAGGACGGCGTGCCCACCAAGACCGACCAGGGCAACATCGACGTGATGAACGCCTACGTGATGGTGGCGAGCCCCGCCGCGACCATCGCCCACCCCGACTTCCCCGAGGTCGCCAAGGGGCAGGTCGAGTGGCAGCAGCGCATGGGCGCCGTCACGAAGAAGCCCGCGTTCTACGGCATGCAGATCACCGAGCCGGCCCGCTGGACCAACCTCTCCAACGACTTCGAGCAGTTGGAGGACGACGTCATCCGCGGCCGCAAGAAGATCGGCGACGTGCAGCAGGCCGTCTCCGACTGGAAGAGCAAGGGCGGGGACAAGCTCCGCGACTGGTACCGGAAGATCCTCGACGAGAACGGTCCGGCGGCCGGCTGACCGGGTCCTGAGGCAAGGAGAACCGCCGTGTCCCACAGCACGGTGCCTCGGACCGACACCGAGGCCGAAGTCAACAAGAAGCCCCCGAAGGGGCACGGCGGCGACACCGGGGCCGCGAAGAGACCGCCCACCGGGAAGCTGAGCCTGCGGCTGAGGTTCCGGCGCGACCGCGTCCTGATCCTGATGACGCTGCCGGCCGTCCTGCTGCTGCTGGTCTTCAACTACGTACCGATCCTCGGCAACGTCGTCGCCTTCCAGGAGTACGACCCCTACGTCAGTGACAACGGCGTCGTCTCCATCCTGCACAGCCCGTGGGTGGGCGTGGAGAACTTCCAGCGGATCTTCGAGGACTCCGCCTTCTGGAACGCGGTCCAGAACACCCTCGTGCTCTTCGTCCTCCAGCTCCTGCTGTACTTCCCCATCCCGATCCTGCTCGCGCTGCTCATCAACAGCGTGGTCAGGCCACGGGTACGGGCGGTCGCGCAGGCCATCCTCTACCTGCCGCACTTCTTCTCGTGGGTGCTGGTCGTCGCCGTCTTCCAGCAGCTCCTGGGCGGTGCCGGGCTCCTCTCCCAACTGCTGCGGCAGCACGGGTACGACGGGCTCGACATCATGACCGACCCCGAGACCTTCAAGTTCCTGATCACCGCGCAGAGCGTGTGGAAGGACGCCGGCTGGGGGATCATCGTCTTCCTCGCCGCCCTCGCCTCGGTCAGCCCCGACCTCTACGAGGCGGCAGCGATGGACGGCGCGAACCGCTGGCGCCGCATGTGGCACGTCACCCTGCCCGCCCTGCGCCCGGTCGTCGCCCTGCTGCTGGTGCTCCGCGTCGGCGACGCCCTCACCGTCGGCTTCGAACAGATCCTCCTGCAACGCGGCGCCGTGGGACCCGGCGCCGCGGAGGTCCTGGACACCTTCGTGTGGTGGAACGGCGTACGCAACCAGGACTTCGGCTACGCGGCCGCCGCCGGCCTCATCAAGGGCGTCATCAGTCTCGGTCTGGTCCTCGCGGCCAACAAGGTGGCCCACCTCATGGGCGAGCAGGGGGTGTACAAGAAGTGACCGCCGTACGAGAGGCGACGGCCCCGGCGGCCGACGAGCCGGCGCGCGCACCCGGCCGGTGGGCGGCCCCGCCCCGGCCCGTGTGGGAGGAGCAACCCACCCGGGCCGGGCTGGCCGGCAAGGGGCTGGTGCTGCTCCTGGCCTGCCTCGGCATCCTGTTCCCGCTGTGGATCGTCGTCGTCACCAGCCTGTCCAGCCGCAAGACCATCGACGAGGCCGGCGGCCTGGTGATGATCCCCAAGGACATCACCTTCGTCGCCTACCAGGAACTGCTCAGCGGCGGCCAGGTCACCCGCGCCGCGCTCGTCAGCATCGGCATCACGCTCGTCGGCACCCTGTTCTCCATGGCGGTGTCCGTGCTGTGCGCCTACGGGCTCTCCCGCAGCGGCTCGCTGGGGCACCGCTGGATCCTCATGGTGCTGCTCGCCACCATGTTCTTCAGCGCCGGACTCATCCCCACCTACCTGCTGGTGCAGTCCCTGGGACTCACCGACAGCTACCTCGCCCTGATCCTGCCGAGCGCGATCAGCGTCTTCAACATCCTGGTGCTGCGCGGCTTCTTCATGGGCATCTCCCAGGAACTCGTCGACAGCGCCCGCATCGACGGCGCCGGGGACCTGCGCATCCTGTGGCAGATCGTGCTGCCGCTGTCCCGCGCGGTCGTCGCGGTGATCACGCTGTTCTACGCCGTCGGCTACTGGAGCGCCTGGTTCAACGCCTCCCTCTACCTCAACGACCAGGACATGCTGCCCCTGCAGAACGTCATGATCCAGCTCGTGCAGAAGCAGGAGGCGCCGGTCGGCCTCGGCCAGGCCATCAAGACCGGTGAACTGTCCGGGCTCGCCGTGCAGATGGCCGTCATGGTCATGGCCCTGCTGCCGGTCGCCGTCCTGTCGCCCTTCGTCCAGCGCCACTTCAAGAAGGGCATGCTCACCGGGGCGGTGAAGGGCTGATGCCGAACCTGTCCGACGTCACCCGCGGGCGCATCCTCTACGGCGGCGACTACAACCCCGAGCAGTGGCCCGAGGAGACCTGGCCCGAGGACGTCCGCCTGATGAAGGCCGCCGGCGTCAACTCCGTCACCCTCGGCGTCTTCTCCTGGTCCCGGCTCGAACCCCGCCCCGGTGTGCACGACTTCGCCTGGCTGGACCGGCTCATGGACCTCGTGCACGAGGCCGGGATCGGCGTCGTCCTCGCCACGCCCACCGCCTCGCCGCCGCCCTGGCTGGGCCGACTCCACCCCGACACCCTGCCCCGCGACGAGGACGGCCGCACCGAGTGGTGGGGCGGCCGCCAGCACTTCTCGCACTCCAGCACCGTCTACCGCCGCCACGCCGCCGCCATCACCGAGGCCCTGGCCGCCCGTTACGCGGCCCACCCGGCCCTGACCATGTGGCACATCAACAACGAGTACTGCACCTACGACCACGGCGACGAGGCCGCAGCCCGCTTCCGCCGCTGGCTCCGGGACCGCTACGGCACCCTCGACGCCCTCAACACCGCCTGGGGCACCGCCTTCTGGAGCCAGGGCTACGGCGACTGGGAGGAGATCCTCCCGGCCCGCCGCACCCACTACCTCAAGAACCCCGCCCAGGTCCTGGACTTCCGGCGCTTCACCTCCGACATGCTGCTGGAGTGCTTCACCGCCGAGCGCGACATCGTCCGCCGCCACACCCCGCACCTCCCGGTCACCACCAACTTCATGCCGCTGTGGGCGGGTCAGGACGCCTGGCGCTGGGCCGAGGAGGAGGACGTCGTCTCCGTCGACCTCTACCCCGACCCGGGCGACCCGTCCGGCGCCCAGCACGGGGCCCTCGTCCAGGACATGACCCGCTCCCAGGCCCGCGGCCCGTGGATGCTCATGGAACAGGCGGCCGGAGCCGTCAACTGGCGCGATGTGAACCACCCCAAGCCGCGCGGCCTGAACCGCCTCTGGTCGCTCCAGGCCGTGGCCCGCGGGGCCGACGCCGTCTGCTGCTTCCAGTGGCGGCAGTCCCGGCAGGGCGCGGAGAAGTTCCACTCCGGGATGGTCTCCCACGCGGGCGAGCAGGGCCGCACGTACCAGGAGGTGAAGCAGCTCGGCGCGGACCTGGCCCGGATCGCCCCGCACGTCGGCGGCGCCGCGGTCACCGCGGACGTCGCCGTCCTGCACGACTGGCACTCCTGGTGGGCCGGCGACCAGGAGGCCCGGCCCTCCCGCGAGGTCGACTACCCGGACGTCCTCGGCGCCTGGCACCGCGCGCTCTGGCGGGCCGGCCTCACCACCGACTTCGCCCACCCCCGCCACGACCTGACCCGCTACCGGCTCGTCGTCGTCCCGCAGCTCTACGCCCTCACCGACGCCGCCGTCGACAACCTCCTCGCGTACGTGCACGGCGGCGGCACCCTCGTCTGCGGCTTCCTGACCGGCGTCGCCGACCAGGACGACCGGGTCCGGCCCGGCGCCATGGACGCCCGGCTGCGCGAGCTGTTCGGCATCCGCACCCTGCACGAGTGGTGGCCGCTGCGGCCGGGGGAGGACGTCGCGTGCGAGGGCGGCCTGCGCGGCACCCTGTGGTCCGAGGAACTGGAGCCCGACGGCACCGCCGACGAGACCGTGGCGTACCGGGGCGGGGAACTCGACGGCCTCCCGGCCGTCCTGCGCAAGGGCCGCGCCTGGTACGTCTCCACGCTCCCCGAACCCGGGGCGCTGAGCGCGCTGCTGGCCCGCGTGGCCCGCGACGCGGGTGCGCGGCCGGTGCTCGACGGACTCCCGGACGGCGTCGAGGCGGTCCGGCGCGGCGACGTGCTGTTCCTGCTCAACCACGGCCGCGAGCCGGTCACCGTCGGCCTCCCGGGCACCCACCACGACCTGCTGACGCGGACGGAGACCACCGGCCGGATCACCCTGGGCCGCTACGGCGTGGCGGTGCTGAAGCCATGAGCGCCACCCCCGTCCACGGCACCTGGGAGCCCGAGCCCGCCGCCCGCTGGGAGGACGCCTTCCTGAGCGGCAACGGCCACCACGGCGCCCTGGTGCACGGCGACCCGGACACCGACCGGGTGATCGTCACCCACCACACCCTCGTCCGCCCGGACGGCGACGACGGGCACCGGCGCCCACCCGCCCTCGCCGCCGGACTCCCCGCCCTCCAGGACCGCCTGCTGGCCGGGGACACCACGGCCGCCGAGGACTTCACCGACGGCCGCCCGCTGCAATGGGTGCGCCCCTTCCACCCGGCCTTCCAGCTCCGCCTGGACCGGCCGTTGACCGACGACGCCGACGCCCCCTACCGCCGCGCCGTCGACTTCGCCACCGGCGAGACCACGGCCACCCGCGGAAGCTGGACCAGCCGCGTCTTCGTCTCCCGCGCCGACGACGTGATCGTCCAGCACGTCACCGCCCCGCACCTCACCCTCGACCTGTCCCTCGACCCCCGCCTGCCCGGCGCCCCCGCCGGACTGGGCATCGGCCACGGCGCCGTCCTCACCCCCGAGGGCGCCCTGCTCACCCTGCGCGCCCGCTACCCCGGCAGCGACCTCGCCTACACCGGCGTCACCCTGCTCGCCGTCACCGGCGGCACCACGAGGCTCGTGCCGCCCGGCGTCCTGGCCGAGGGCGCCACCGGGGTGCTGCTGCTGACGCGGGTGCACCGGCACACCGGCGAGCTGGACGCCCTCGCCGAGGGCCGCGCCCTGCGCGAACTGCTGCACCAGGGCCCGGCCGCGGCCACCTACGACGGCCTCCTCGCCCGGCACCTGAGCCGGCACCGCACCGCCTACGACCGCGTCACCCTCGACCTGGCCGCCGACCCCGCCGAACGCGCCCTGCCGGGCTCCGAACTGCTCGCCCGGCCGCACAGCCCCGCCCTGCTGGAACGCCTCTTCGCCGCCGGCCGCTACCACCTGCTGTCGGCGAGCGGCCTGCTCCCGCCCCGCCTCACCGGCCTGTGGACCGGCGACTGGAACACCGCCTGGTCCGGCGCCTTCACCACCAACGCCAATCTCAACCTCCAGACCGCCTCCGCCGCGGCCGCCGCCCTTCCCGAGGTCACCGAGGCCCACGCCGCGCTGGTCCACCGCCAGCTCCCGCACTGGCGGGACAACGCCCGAGCGATCTTCGGCACCCGGGGCGCGGTCGCGCCCTCGCACACCGACGGCGAGTGCGGCCACACGTACCACTTCAGCCGCGAGTACCCGCTGCACCTGTGGACCGCGGGCGCCGACTGGCTGCTCAAGCCCCTGGTCGACCACGA
Organism: Streptomyces sp. NRRL F-5650; assembly: GCF_000721365.1. NCBI lineage: Bacteria > Bacillati > Actinomycetota > Actinomycetes > Kitasatosporales > Streptomycetaceae > Streptomyces > Streptomyces sp. NRRL F-5650. The sequence goes on from NZ_JOGV01000011.1 coordinate 259,139, forward strand.
CGAGAGCCACGGCGCGCAGGACCCGCGTACCACCGCCGCGCTCGCCGAAGCCGCCCTGTTCTACGAGGACTTCCTCACCCGGACCGACGACGAAGGACACCTGGTCGTCGTCCCCTCCTACTCGCCCGAGAACCGCCCCGCCAACGCGAGCTGGGGCACCCTCAACGCGGCCATGGACCTCTCCGCAGCCCGGCACGCCCTGCTGACCGCCGCCGACCGCCACCCCCGGCACGCCGACCGCTGGCGCGCCCTCGCCGACCGCCTCCCCCCGCACCGGACCAATGCCGACGGCGCCCTGGCGGAATGGGCGCGGCCCGGCCTGGAGGACACCTACGACCACCGCCACCTCAGCCACCTCTACGGCGTCTGGCCGCTCGACGAGATCAACCCGTACGACACCCCCGGCCTCGCCGAGGCCGCCCACCGTGCCCTCGAACTGCGCGGCGCCGAGAACGACTCGGCCCACGGCCACCTCCACCACGCCCTGGTCGCGGCCCGCCTGCGGGACGGCAGCCGGGTCGCCCACGCGCTCGGCCGGGTCCTCGGCGGCGACTTCTTCCACGCCTCCCTGATGAGCGCCCACTACCCCCACCGCGACGTCTACAACGCGGACGCCGCGCACGCCCTGCCCGCCGTGCTCATCGAGATGCTCGTGCAGTCCACCCCCGGCCGGCTGGTGCTGCTGCCCGCCCTCCCGGACTCCTGCCCACGGGGTGAACTCCGGGGCGTGCGGACCCGGTTCGGGGCGTCGCTCGACCTCACCTGGGCGCCGGACGGCAGCGCCACGGCCGTCCTGCGCCCGGACCGCACCCGCCGCATCGAACTGAGGACTCCCTCCGGCGCCGAACCGCTCGACCTCGTCGCCGGGGAGGACCGCGCCATCAGCGTCAAGGCGCGGTAACACCAGCGCACGTCCCCCCACCCATGGAAGGAACCGCCATGGCACCACGCACGCGCACCACCCGCACCCGCACCGCCGGCACCCGCACCACCCGCACCCGCACCCTGACCGCGCTCCTCGCCCCGGCCCTCGCGCTCGGCGCCACCGTCGGCCTCGCCTCCGCCCCCGCCCAGGCCGCCGTCTGGAACTCCTGCGACCAGTGGGGCAACACCAGCCTGAACGGCTACACCCTCTACAACAACATCTGGGGCTCCGGCGCCGGAAGCCAGTGCGTGTGGGCCAACTCCGGTACCAACTGGGGTGTCTGGGCCGACCACCCCAACACCGGCGGCATCAAGTCCTACCCGAACGCCAAGAAGGTGATCAACAAGCCGGTCTCCGCCCTCACCTCGCTCACCAGCAGCTACGCCGTCACGGTCCCGTCGTCGGGCGCGTACAACACGTCGTACGACATCTGGGACACGGACTACGACTACGAGATCATGCTCTGGGTCAACCACACCGGTGCCGTCGGCCCGCTGGGCACCCCGCAGGGGACGGTCAGCCTCGGCGGCCACACCTGGAACGTCTACAAGGGCGACAACGGCGCCAACGAGGTCTTCTCGTTCCTGCGCACCTCGGACTCGGACTCCGGCACGGTGAACATCCTCCCGATCCTGAAGTGGATCAAGGACACCAAGGGCTGGATGGGCGACGAGACCATCGGCGACGTGCAGTTCGGCTACGAGATCACCTCGTCCGCCGGCGGCCTGGACTTCCGCACCGACAACCTGACGGTCAGCGGCGGCTGACCGGGACGCCCGCGCACCACGGCGCAGGGGCGGGGTCCGCCCGCCGCGGTGCGCGGGCGGACCGCTACGGCCGGACGGGCGCCGGCCCCGAGCTGGCCCGGACGGTCAGCTCCGGCGCGAGCAGCACGACCTCGTCGCTCCCGCGGCCCCGGAGCTTGGCGACCAGTTGCTCCACGGCCCGCCGGCCCATCTCCTGGGCGGGGACCGCGACCGAGGTGAGCCGCACCGAGGCCTGGGTGGCGACCTGGTCGGGGCAGACCGCGACCACCGACACGTCCTCCGGCACGGCCCGGCCCTGCTGGCGCAGCAGGGCGAGCAGCGGCTCGACCGCCGCCTCGTTCTGGACGACGAAGCCGGTGGTGCCGGGGCGTTCGTCGAAGACGCGGGCCAAGGTCACGGCCATCGCGTCGTACCCGCCGTCGCAGGGCCGGTGCAGCAGCCGCAGCCCCAGCTCCCGGGCGCGGGTGCGCAGGCCGTCGAGGGTGCGCTCGGCGAAGCCGGTGTGCCGTTCGTAGACGGCGGCGGCCTCACCGATGACGGCGATGTCGCGGTGGCCCAGCTCCGCCAGATGCTCCACGCACAGCGCCCCGGTCGCCCGGAAGTCCAGGTCGACGCAGGTGAGTCCTTCGGTGTCGGCGGGGAGGCCGATGAGCACGGAGGGCTGGTCGGTGCCGCGCAGCAGGGGGAGCCGCTCGTCGTCCAGTTCGACGTCCATGAGGATCATCGCGTCGGCGAGACCGCTGCCGGTGACGCGGCGCACCGCGTCGGGTCCCTCCTCGCCGGTGAGCAGCAGGATGTCGTACCCGTGGGTGCGCGCGCCGGCCGCGACCGCGATGGCGATCTCCATCATCACCGGCACGTACATGTCGGTGCGCAACGGGATCATGAGCGCGATGATGTTGGACTTGCTGCTGGCCAGGGCGCGGGCGCCGGCGTTCGGGTGGTAGCCGAGCTTCCTGATGCTCTCCTCGACCCGCTGCCGGGTGGTGGTGGAGATGGACCGCTTGCCGCTGAGGACATAACTCACCGTACTGGCCGAGACTCCGGCGTGCTGGGCGACCTCGGCGAGAGTGACCATCCAGCTCTCCAAGCTTGTGAAGCGCTTCGACAGCGCGCGGGACCAACAGGGGTGGGCGAGGGTAGTCCGACAGTAGCCCGCAGTAGGGACGGCTGTCCATAGGCAGTCGAAGCGCTTCGATTGCCTTCTCCAGCGAAGATCTGCCTTCCGGCCTCCCCCGAGCAGTATCGACCGAACGGCCGCGCGGTCTGGCCGGGTCGCCCGATATCGGGTACATACGATCGAGTAGCGCCTTCACATAACGTACGTCCGCACGTGCGTGCCGGACGAATCGTGGCGAGGTGAGCCTCATGCCCGCACCACCCACCCCTTCCTCCCCCTCCCGACCCACCGTCAGCGAACGTGAGGCCCGCCAGGTCGCGGAGGCGGCCCGGGAACAGGACTGGCGCAAGCCCAGCTTCGCCAAGGAGCTCTTCCTCGGCCGCTTCCGCCTCGACCTCGTCCACCCCCACCCGCTCCCGGCCGACGAGGACGTCCAGCGGGGCGAGGAGTTCCTGGCCAAGCTGCGCGACTTCTGCGAGACGAAGATCGACGGCGCGGTGATCGAGCGCGACGCGCGGATCCCCGACGACGTGATCACCGGGCTGAAGGAGCTGGGCGCCTTCGGCATGAAGATCGACACCAAGTACGGCGGCCTCGGCCTGACCCAGGTCTACTACAACAAGGCGCTCGCCCTGGTCGGCTCCGCGAACCCGGCGATCGGCGCGCTGCTCTCCGCCCACCAGTCGATCGGCGTGCCGCAGCCGCTGAAGATGTTCGGCACCCAGGAGCAGAAGGACACGTTCCTGCCGCGCTGCGCCCGCACCGACATCTCGGCCTTCCTGCTGACCGAACCGGACGTCGGTTCCGACCCGGCCCGCCTGGCCACCACCGCCGTCCGGGACGGCGACGACTACGTCCTCGACGGCGTGAAGCTGTGGACCACCAACGGCGTCGTCGCCGACCTGCTCGTGGTCATGGCCCGCGTCCCGAAGTCCGCGGAGGGCAGGGGCGGCATCACGGCGTTCGTGGTCGAGGCCGCCTCCGAGGGCATCACGGTCGAGAACCGCAACGCCTTCATGGGCCTGCGCGGCCTGGAGAACGGCGTCACCCGCTTCCACCGGGTCCGCGTCCCGGCCGCCCACCGCATCGGCCCCGAGGGCGCGGGCCTGAAGATCGCCCTGACCACGCTGAACACCGGTCGCCTCTCCCTCCCGGCGATGTGCGTCGGGGCCGGCAAGTGGTGCCTGAAGATCGCCCGCGAGTGGTCGGCGGTGCGCGAGCAGTGGGGCAAGCCGGTCGCGCTGCACGAGGCGGTCGGCTCCAAGATCTCCTTCATCGCGGCGACGACCTTCGCCCTGGAGGCCGTCCTGGACCTCTCCTCCCAGATGGCCGACGAGGACCGCAACGACATCCGTATCGAGGCCGCCCTCGCCAAGCTCTACGGCTCCGAGATGGCCTGCCTGATGGCCGACGAGCTGGTCCAGATCCGCGGCGGCCGGGGCTTCGAGACGGCGGCCTCCCTCGAAGCCCGCGGGGAGCGGGCGGTCCCCGCCGAGCAACTCCTGCGGGACCTGCGCATCAACCGCATCTTCGAGGGCTCCACCGAGATCATGCACCTGCTGATCGCGCGCGAGGCCGTCGACGCCCACCTCTCCGTCGCGGGCGACCTGATCGACCCCGACAAGACCCTGTCCGACAAGGCGAGGGCGGGCGCCCAGGCGGGCGTCTTCTACGCCAAGTGGCTGCCGAAGCTCGTCGCGGGACCCGGCCAACTCCCGCGCTCGTACGCGGACTTCCACCCCGCCGGCCACCGGGACCTGTCCGGGCACCTGCGCTACGTCGAACGCACCGCTCGCAAGCTCGCCCGCTCCACCTTCTACGCCATGTCCCGCTGGCAGGGCCGGATGGAGACCAAGCAGGGCTTCCTGGGCCGGATCGTCGACATCGGCGCGGAGCTGTTCGCGATGAGCGCCGCCTGCGTACGCGCCGAGCACCTGCGGGCCCGGGGCGACCACGGCCGCGAGGCCTACCAGCTCGCCGACGCTTTCTGCCGCCAGTCCCGCATCCGCGTCGAGGAGCTCTTCGGCCGCCTGTGGACCAACACCGACGACCTGGACCGCAAGGTCGTCAAGGGCGTACTGGGCGGCGCGTACGAGTGGCTGGAGCAGGGCGTCGTCGACCCCTCCGGCGACGGCCCGTGGATCGCGGACGCGACCCCGGGGGAGTCCCGGCGGAAGAACCTCCGCCGAGCCATCGGCTGAGCCGAAACCCCCCGGCCCCGCCCGGCCGACCGCCCGAGCCGGGTGGCCAAGCCCGGGCGGTCGGCGGGGCGGGAGGGGCCGTCGGCGGGGTCGGGCCGCGACCTGAACGACGCGCCGGACACCGCCGCGGACGCCGGGCAGGGCCCGGCCCGTGCCGCCCGACTCCGGCGCCGACCGTCCGGCCGGTGGCTTCCCGTGCCGGGCGGGGCCCCGTTGCGGGTGCCGTCGTTGAGCGCCTCGGGAGTCGGCTCCTTCCCGTCCGGGTGAGGGCTCAGGCCGGACGACGGGGCCGTCGAGCGCGGTCGGCGTTGCTGGGGCGCGCTCCGGCAGGGCTCGGCGGTTCGGGCCGCCCGAGGTCGGTGGTGATCCCGTCGGGCCATGCTGCCGGCGGCTTCCGGTGCCGGGCGGGGCCCCGTTGCGGGTGGCGTCGCTGAGCGCCTCGGGAGTCGGCTCCGGTCCGTGCGAGCCGGGGCCCAAGTCCGGGCGGCTGAGCGGGAGGGGAGGGCTGTCGGCCGGGCCGGGCCGCGACCTGAACGGCGCCGGACGCCGGGCCGTGTCCCGGCGGGGCCGGGCGGTCCGTGCCGCCGCCCGACGTCGGCGCCGGGCCGTCCCGGCGTGCTGCCGACGGTGTTCGCCCCCTGCGGGTCGTCCGGGTGTGCTCCCCGCGTTCTCGGTTTCCGGGCCGGTGCGGGCAAGCAGCCGCCGGCTTCCGCTGCCCGGCCGGCCGGGCACGGGCGCGGCGGGCCCCGGTTCCGGCCCGGCCCCCGGCCGGAGGCGAGTGGGAGGGTGCTCCGGCCTTCCTCCGTGTGTGCAGGGCGACACCCGACCGAGGGACGCGCTGTCCTCCCGGAGGGCCGTTGCGGACACAATGGGGGGATGAGCGACAGTCCAGCCCCACTCGCCGACCCCCACCTCGTCTACGACCCGGTGGCGGGCGACGGCCCGAAGGACGTGGTGATCCTCGGGTCCACCGGGTCGATCGGGACCCAGGCCATCGACCTCGTGCTGCGCAACCCGGACCGCTTCCGGGTCACCGCCCTGTCCGCCAACGGCAGCCGGGTCGCCCTCCTCGCCGAGCAGGCGTACCGGCTGAGGGCGCGGACCGTCGCCGTCGCCCGCGAGGACGTCGTACCGGCGCTGCGGGAGGCGCTCTCCGCCCAGTACGGCACGGGCGAGCCGCTCCCCGAGATCCTCGCCGGACCGGACGCGGCCACCCACCTCGCCGCCTCCGACTGCCACACCGTGCTCAACGGCATCACCGGCTCCATCGGACTCGCGCCCACCCTCGCCGCCCTGGAGGCGGGCCGCACCCTCGCGCTGGCCAACAAGGAGTCGCTCATCGTCGGCGGCCCGCTGGTCAAGGCGCTGGCCAAGCCCGGTCAGATCATCCCGGTCGACTCCGAGCACGCCGCCCTCTTCCAGGTGCTGGCCGCCGGCACCCGCGCCGACGTGCGCAAGCTGGTCGTCACCGCCTCCGGCGGCCCGTTCCGGGGCCGTACGAGGGAGGAGCTGGCGGGCGTCACCGTCGAGGACGCCCTCGCCCACCCCACCTGGGCCATGGGGCCGGTGATCACGATCAACTCCGCCACCCTCGTCAACAAGGGCCTGGAGGTGATCGAGGCCCACCTGCTCTACGACATTCCCTTCGACCGCATTGAGGTGGTCGTGCACCCGCAGTCGTATGTCCACTCGATGGTGGAGTACACGGACGGATCGACCCTGGCCCACGCCACGCCCCCCGACATGGGCGGGCCCATCGCCGTGGGCCTCGGCTGGCCCGACCGCGTCCCTGACGCCGCGCCCTCCTTCGACTGGAGCAAGGCCTCGACCTGGGAGTTCTTCCCCCTCGACAACGAGGCCTTCCCCTCCGTCAACCTGGCCCGGCACGTCGGACAGCTCGCGGGCACGGCCCCGGCGGTGTTCAATGCCGCCAACGAGGAGTGCGTCGAGGCGTTCCGCTCCGGCGCGCTGCCGTTTCTGGGGATCATGGAGACCGTCACGCGGGTGGTCGAGGAGCACGGCACCCCCCGTACGGGAACCTCGCTCACCGTCGCGGACGTCCTCGAAGCGGAGACCTGGGCGCGCGCCCGGGCCCGGCAACTGGCGGCACAGACGGCGGAGGCCCGTGCATGACGACCCTGATGTTCATCCTCGGCATAGTCCTCTTCGCCGTCGGCCTGCTCTTCTCCATCGCCTGGCACGAGCTGGGCCACCTGTCCACGGCCAAGATGTTCGGCATCCGGGTACCGCAGTACATGGTGGGCTTCGGGCCGACGCTGTTCTCGAAGAAGAAGGGCGACACCGAGTACGGGGTCAAGGCCATCCCCTTCGGCGGCTACATCCGCATGATCGGCATGTTCCCGCCCGGCGCCGACGGCCGCCTGGAGGCACGCTCCACCTCGCCCTGGCGCGGGATGATAGAGGACGCCCGCTCGGCCGCCTTCGAGGAACTGCAGCCCGGCGACGAGAAGCGGCTCTTCTACACGCGCAAGCCGTGGAAGCGCGTCATCGTCATGTTCGCCGGCCCGTTCATGAACCTCGTCCTGGCCGTGGTGCTCTTCCTCACCGTCCTGATGGGCTTCGGCATCTCGCAGCAGACCACCACCGTCAGCTCCGTCTCGAAGTGCGTCATCTCGCAGAGCGAGAACCGCGACGACTGCACCAAGTCCGACCCGGCCTCCCCGGCCGCCGCCGCGGGCCTCAGGGCCGGTGACAAGATCCTCGCCTTCGACGGCGTACGGACCGACGACTGGGACCGGCTGTCCGACCTGATCCGCGCCAACCCCGGCAAGGACGTGCCGGTCGTGGTCGAGCGCAAGGGCGAGGAGATCACCCTCCACGCGACCATCGCCACCAACAAGGTCGCCAAGAAGGACTCCCACGGACAGATCGTCCAGGGCGAGTACGTCACCGCCGGCTTCCTCGGCTTCAGCTCCGCCACCGGCGTGGTGAAGCAGGACTTCGGCCAGTCCGTGACCTGGATGGGCGACCGCATCAGCGACGCGGTCGACAACCTCGCCGCCCTGCCCGGCAAGATCCCCGCCCTCTGGGACGCGGCCTTCGGCGACGGACCGCGCGAGGCGGACTCCCCGATGGGTGTCGTCGGCGCCGCCCGCGTCGGCGGCGAGATCGCCACCCTGGACATCCCGCCCACCCAGCAGCTCGCCCTGTTCGTCATGCTGGTGGCCGGGTTCAACCTCTCCCTGTTCCTCTTCAACATGCTCCCGCTGCTGCCGCTCGACGGCGGCCACATCGCGGGCGCCCTGTGGGAATCGCTGCGCCGGGGCGCGGCCAGGGTGCTGCGCAGGCCCGACCCCGGGCCCTTCGACGTGGCCAAGCTGATGCCGGTGGCCTACGTGGTGGCGGGTGTCTTCGTCTGCTTCACCCTGCTCGTGCTGGTGGCGGACGTCGTCAACCCGGTGCGCATAAGCTGACGCCCGGGCGGACCGCGGGACAGCGGGACGACGACCCGATCTGCGGACCGTCCGACCGATCCGATGAGAAGCCCGATCCGGAGAGCATGTCCCTCCGGACCGGGCTTCACTCCGCTCGCCCGGCAGAAGGCCGCCAAAGGGTGCATCTGCCGTACGCCGCGTGCCCGGCGTTCATGTCGGTGCCGTAATCTCGGATGCCGGAGCCCGCCGCTGAACGGGGCCGGACCTTGATCCACGACTTGGGGTTGCACAGCAGATGACTGCGATTTCTCTCGGCATGCCGGACGTTCCGACCAGGCTCGCGGAGCGCCGCAAGAGCCGGCAGATCCAGGTCGGGCCCGTGGCGGTGGGTGGCGACGCCCCCGTGTCCGTGCAGTCCATGACCACGACCCGCACCTCCGACATCGGCGCCACGCTCCAGCAGATCGCCGAGCTGACGGCGTCGGGCTGCCAGATCGTCCGTGTGGCCTGCCCCACCCAGGACGACGCCGACGCGCTGCCGGTGATCGCGAAGAAGTCGCAGATCCCGGTGATCGCCGACATCCACTTCCAGCCGAAGTACGTCTTCGCCGCCATCGAGGCGGGCTGCGCGGCGGTCCGGGTGAACCCGGGCAACATCAAGCAGTTCGACGACAAGGTCAAGGAGATCGCCAAGGCCGCGAAGGACCACGGCACGCCCATCCGCATCGGCGTGAACGCCGGTTCCCTGGACCGCCGCCTGCTCCAGAAGTACGGCAAGGCCACCCCCGAGGCGCTGGCGGAGTCCGCCCTGTGGGAGGCGTCGCTCTTCGAGGAGCACGACTTCCGGGACATCAAGATCTCGGTCAAGCACAACGAGCTGCTCTCCCAGGGCATCGGCGACACCATCCGCGTCTCCCTGTCGGCCCCGCCGGTCGAGGAGATCAAGGTCGGCATCCAGATCCTGGAATCGCTCAACCTCCGCCAGCGCGGCCTGGAGATCGTGTCCTGCCCGTCCTGCGGCCGCGCCCAGGTCGACGTCTACAAGCTGGCCGAGGAGGTCACCGCCGGCCTGGAGGGCATGGAGGTCCCCCTGCGCGTCGCCGTCATGGGCTGCGTGGTGAACGGCCCCGGCGAGGCCCGTGAGGCGGACCTCGGCGTCGCCTCCGGCAACGGCAAGGGGCAGATCTTCGTCAAGGGCGAGGTCATCAAGACCGTCCCCGAGTCGAAGATCGTGGAGACCCTCATCGAGGAGGCCATGAAGATCGCCGAGCAGATGGAGAAGGACGGCGTGATCTCCGGCGAGCCCTCGGTCTCCGTCGCGGGCTGACCCCGCCCACCCGTGCCGCGTCGCCCTGGGGGCGGCGCGGCATATGCGCGACAGGTACAGTGCGGAGACCAGCAGATCTCAGGGTGAGGCCCCCGCACGTGTTGACGCAGACCACCTCCCGCGTGCTCGAACCGAGCGACCTGGACGCCGCGCTCGCCGTCCTCGACCGCGAGCCGGTCGCCAACGCCTTCGTGACCGCGCGCGTCCAGATCGCCGGACTCGACCCCTGGCGCCTGGGCGGCGAGATGTGGGGCTGGTACGAGCACGGCATGCTCACGTCCCTGTGCTACGCGGGCGCCAACCTCGTCCCGATCTGCGCCACTCCGCGCGCCGTCCGCGGCTTCGCCGACCGCGCCCGGCGGGCCGGTCGCCGCTGCTCCTCGATCGTCGGCCCCGCCGAACCGACCGGCCAGTTGTGGCGGTTGCTCGAACCGGCCTGGGGCCCGGCCCGCGAAGTCCGTGCCCACCAGCCCCTCATGGTCACCGACCGCCTCCCCGACGACATCGCCCCGGACCCCTACGTCCGCCGCGTCCGCAAGGACGAGATGGAACGGATCATGCCGGCCTGCGTGGCGATGTTCACCGAGGAGGTCGGCATCTCCCCGATGGCCGGCGACGGCGGCCTGCTCTACCAGGCCCGGGTCGCCGAACTCGTCGGCTCCGGCCGCTCGTTCGCCCGCTTCGACGCCGACGGCAAGGTGGTCTTCAAGGCCGAGATCGGCGCCGCCACCGACCGCGCGTGCCAGATCCAGGGCGTGTGGATGCACCCCGAGTACCGCGGCAAGGGCCTGGCGGCACCGGCCATGGCGGCGGTCCTGCGCCACGCCCTCGCGGACTTCGCCCCGGTGGCGAGCCTCTACGTCAACGACTTCAACACGGCGGCGCGACGGACCTACCTGCGGGTCGGTTTCCAGGAAGTGGGCGCCTTCATGAGCGTGCTGTTCTGAGGGCCGCGCGCCCTCCGGTCCACCACCCGCACCGCCCGCCCCCGCCGGAACACCCCTGTAGGCTCCCCGGCATGGACCTCGTGATCGGCCCACTGGACCTCTCCGCACACGTGGACGAGGCGCTGGCCGTCCAAGCCGCCGCGTTCGGCCTCGGCCCCGACGAAGTGGCCGTCCGGCGCCAGATCGTCCTGCGCCACATGACCTACCCCGGCGCCAGGGCCCTCGGCGCCACCGACCGGGGCCGGCTCGTCGGCTTCGTCTACGGCATGCCCAACGACCGCGCCCACTGGTGGTCCACCGTCGTCGAGCCCTGCCTGCGCGCCCAGGGCACCGACGCCTGGCTGGACGACTCCTTCGTCATCACGGAGTTGCACGTGCACCCGGCCCACCAGAACCGCGGCGCGGGCCGCGCCCTGATCACCACGATCACCGACGCCGCCACCGAACCCCGCTCGATCCTTTCCGCGATCGACACCGAGAGCCCCGCCCGCGCCCTCTACCGCTCCCTCGGCTACCAGGACCTCGCCCGCCAGGTCCTCTTCCCCAGCGCCCCGAAGCCGTACGCGGTGATGGGCGCCACGCTCCCGCTGCGCAGGCGCACGCCCGGTCGATAACCGATTTCCACCCCACCGGACCGCCCGGCTAACCTCCTAGCACCACCCTTACGCAGCAGGAGACACGAGAACCATGGCCAACGCACCGGTCCAGCGCATGTCGAAGTTGATGGCGAAGACGCTGCGCGACGACCCGGCGGACGCCGAGGTCCTCAGCCACAAGCTGCTGGTCCGCGCCGGCTACGTGCGCCGCACCGCCGCCGGCCTGTGGAGCTGGCTGCCGCTCGGCAAGAAGGTCCTCGGCAACATCGAGCGCATCGTCCGTGAGGAGATGGACGCCATCGGCGCCCAGGAGGTCCAGCTCCCCGCCCTCCTGCCGCGCGAGCCGTACGAGGCCACGGGCCGCTGGGACGAGTACGGCCCCGAACTCTTCCGCCTCCAGGACCGCAAGGGCGGCGACTACCTCCTCGGCCCGACGCACGAGGAGATCTTCACCCTCCTGGTCAAGGACCAGGCGTCGTCCTACAAGGACCTGCCGGTCATCCTCTACCAGATCCAGAACAAGTACCGCGACGAGGCCCGCCCCCGGGCCGGCATCCTGCGCGGCCGCGAGTTCCTCATGAAGGACTCCTACTCCTTCGACGTCGCCGACGAGGGCCTGGCCGAGTCCTACGCCCTGCACCGCGCCGCCTACCAGCGCATCTTCGAGCGCCTGGGCCTCGACTACCGCATCGTCGCGGCGACCGCCGGCGCCATGGGCGGCTCCAAGTCCGAGGAGTTCCTGGCCCCCGCCGAGGCCGGCGAGGACACCTTCGCGGACTGCCCGAACTGCGACTACGCCGCCAACACGGAGGCGATCACCTACAAGCTCGTCCCGGTCGAGGCCACCGACGTCCCCGCCGCCGAGGACATCCCGACCCCCGACACCCCCACCATCGAGACCCTGGCCGCCTCCCTCGGCGTACCGGCCTCGGCCACCCTCAAGAACCTTCTGGTCAAGGTGGACGGCGAGATCGTCGCCGTGGGCGTCCCCGGCGACCGCGAGGTCGACATGGACAAGGTGGAGGCGCACTTCGCCCCCGCCGCAGTCGAACTGGTCACCGCCGAGGACTTCGTCGGCCGCTCCGACCTGGTCCGCGGCTACGTCGGTCCGCAGGGCCTGGGCGAGAAGGTCAAGTACATCGCCGACCCCCGCGTCGCGCCCGGCACCGCGTGGATCACGGGCGCCAACAAGGTCGACACCCACGCCAAGAACGTCGTGGCGGGCCGTGACTTCGAGGTCGACGCCTACGTCGACGTCGTCGTGGTCCGCGAGGGCGACCCCTGCCCGAACTGCGGTACGGGCCTGAAGCTGGACCGCGCCATCGAGATCGGCCACATCTTCCAGCTCGGCCGCAAGTACGCCGACGCCCTCAAGCTCGACGTCCTCGGCCAGAACGGCAAGCCGGCCCGCGTCACCATGGGTTCCTACGGCATCGGCGTCTCCCGCGCGGTGGCCGCCCTCGCCGAGCAGCACGCCGACGACAAGGGCCTCGTCTGGTCCAAGGAGGTCGCCCCGGCCGACGTCCACGTCGTCGCCGCGGGCAAGGCCCTGCAGACCGAGCTGGCCCTGGAGATCGCCGACAAGCTGGCCGCGGCGGGCGTCCGCGTCCTGGTGGACGAACGCGCGGGCGTCTCTCCCGGCGTCAAGTTCACCGACGCGGAACTCATCGGCGTCCCCCAGATCCTGGTCGCCGGCCGCCGCTCGGCGGAGGGCGTGGTCGAACTCAAGGACCGCCGCACGGGGGAGCGCGAGGAGGTAACGGTCGAGGAGGCCCTGACCCGCCTCACGAGCTGACGCTCGCCCGGCCGGGGGCCACGTGGTCCGGCGTTGCGGGGTTGCCCGGCGTGGGTGCGGGGTGGGTTCGCGGGCCCGGCGTCGCGGAGTGCCCCGGCGTGGGTGCGGGGGTGGGGTCGCGGGCCCGGCGCTGGCGGGGTGCCGCTGCGCCCACCCGTGCCGCCCCAGCGGCACGACTGCCCGCAGCTAGGGGGCGACGGCCGGCAGTCGCGTACGGCGCGAAGGGGTCGTG